>CAZFVW010000170.1:0-3965 GCA_964522285.1 uncultured Thermoplasmata archaeon
GAAGCTTTAGACTTGGGAGTAAGGGAATGTAAGCCAGGTGTAGAATATTTCGACCTCTCTGAGAAGATAGAGGAATACATATACTATAAAGGTGCGATGATGGCGTTCCCCGTGAATATAAGTGTGGACGAGATCGGGGCACATTATGCTCCCTATCCAGATGATGGTAAGGTTTTCAAAAAGGGCGATGTTGTAAAAGTCGATGTAGGATGCCATATAGACGGATATATCGCGGATAATGCTATGACCAAGGAGTTGGGGACAAGTAAGTACGATGGAGTTATCAAAGCTGCCGAGGAGGGTCTGGATATAGCCCTTAAAACACTCCGGCCAGGCATGAAATCTGGCGATATCGGAAAAAATATAGAATCGATAATAAGGAGCAGGGGTTACCGGCCTATCGAGAATCTCACAGGCCACGAAGTCAGCAAATATTCACTTCATTCTGGAACATCCATACCCAACGTTTCCAGAGGGAGAGATAAGATAAAAACAGGTATGGTTCTAGCTATAGAACCTTTCGCTACAAACGGGAAAGGTAGAGTGAAGGACTGGAAAAAAAGCGAGATATATCGGTTGTTAGAACCTAGAAACCTGAAAGGTGATGACCTCGAATTTTACAGATGGATAAAGAAAGAATTCGACCGACTACCATTCGCATCTCACTGGTGCGATAACTATACCCATGACTATAAAAAGAAATTGAATAGGTTGAAGCGGTTCGGAACTGTGATGGATTATCCCATTCTTATAGAAGAGAAGAAGGGTATCGTTTCTCAAAGGGAACATACCGCGATCGTTACTTCTTCAGGGGCTGAGATAACTACCCAACTATGAGATGAAAATATACACGATATCACATCTTCTTTTCCCACTCTTTCCTCGTTTTATTATCTACCCTGATTTGACCCTTTCTCTCTTCGAACCTAGGACCGGCAATTGCGACGATATTTAAGAATATAAAAACCGCGAACACGGTCGACACGATGATTCGTCCAGAAAGTCCAGCGAATGCTGCTCTTGAAACTATAGCTCGTAAACTTTCAGCACTCACAGGATGCATGGAAAGTTTACCGACCCATAGTATGATCGTCAAGGAATACAACCAAACATAGATCCTTCGAAGACGGTGAGACACCGCATGCCATAACGGCATCTTGAAAGATGGATGTTTCAGATCTTCAGCAAGGGTCTTCATCCATTCTCTTGTAGTGACTTCCTCTTCGGGATTCAGCGCTTTTGCGATGAAGTTCTCTTCGATGACCCTGATCCGGCTGTCCCAGACATTGTAATACATGTATCTTCTAGATTCTATAGTCATCAGTAAAGTCAGGAAAAGCATGGAGAAAAGTAACAGCTCGTGAGGTCTGTCCGGACCGGTAAAGGTCCAAGTGATAAGAACTGATAGTATAAGGATCGCCCAGTTGGTCGTTCTGTCCAATCTGGTTCTCCAGGTGTAAGCTCGTTGAACTTCCCCTCTGTAGAAATTTACCATGATCGATGTGAAGTCGCTCATACCCTGCTGTTCAACGAATTCTTCAGGGTCAGGTTTTTTCATATTAGTAAAATCAGTTTGTCATTGTATATAAAGTTTGAGATTTATTTATGAGCTGTGCCGATCAGATCGGAGATACTGTCGATATCCTCAGAGCCCATCAGTTCTTCTATCTCTGATACTATCTTGTTCGGTGCGTCTTTACCCCTGTAATGGATCACAGAGCCCATCTCTAATGCTGTGGCTCCAGCGATGATATATTCTAACACATCCCTTCCCGTTGTCACTCCACCGCATCCGATTATCGGGATGTCTACCTCTTGGTAGATCTCGTAAACGCATCTCAAACCGATGGGTTTTACCACAGGTCCGCTGTATCCCCCCACTTCATTTCCAAGGACAGGGGTCCTAGTTTCGAAGTTTATGGACATGGCTTTTACGGTGTTTATCGCTACGATCGCGTCAGCACCCGCTTCCTCTGATACAACTGCGCTGTCCACTATGTTGTTGACCGGGGGTAACTTCGCGAAAACTGGTGTGTCGACTGCATCTACAACAGTTCTTACTACTTTTTTCACTTCCTTCGGATCCGTCCCTATAGCCGCTCCGTAGCCTTCAGCGTGTGGGCAGCTGAGATTGAGTTCGATAGCGTCGGCTCCCATCCGCTCCATCTTCATGGATAGATCGATGAATCCCTCAGAATCTGATGCGAAGATGCTGCCTATGATCGGTTTTCCGTCGACTTTAACTTTCAGCTCCTGGAGCTCTTTTTCGAATTCGTCGATGCCCGGATTCGGAAGACCCATGGCGTTCAGCAGACCATGTTCCATCTCTACCATGCTGGGATTGGGATGTCCTTTTCTCGGCTCTTCTCCGATGGATTTTGTGACTACAGCACCCATGCCGTGCTTCAATACCTGCTTCATAGAATCTGCCGTCTGGCCCAATATACCGGAAGCCAATATCAACGGCGGGTCGAATTTTAACTCATCTATCTCCGTTGTCAACTCTACCATGTTCGTTACATGAGTCATTAGAGATTTATATTTTTGTTTGTTAGCTAATCGATAACATTAAATGTTAAATGGATAATACGATTTCTACTAATAACAAGTGATTAGGATGTTCCGCGACACAATACCCGGACTGGACAGGATTTTTCAAAGCGATGTGGACGCTCCGAAGGTGATCCTTATCACCGGACCGCCAGGTTCCATGAAAACGAGCTTCTGCTACAGCATAATGACGAGATACGTTGAGAAACAAGGGGTTTTCGGTTTGTATACCACCCTTGAAGAAACGGTAGACAGCCATCTAGCGAATATGCAGAGCTTGGGGATCGACCTGAGTTTGAACATGCAGGTCTCGGATATAACGGATATCAGAGAGATAGACCAGATCGTCGATGAAGACGAGGAAACGGACTACATACAGTTCCTAGAACAGATGCTCAGGCATTTCAAAGAAGAGAAAGGTGACCAGTTCAAAGTGTTCGCACTGGATTCTCTAGGTGCTCTGTATTCTCTAACTGAGAACGTAGAGGATATGCGAAAGAAGATGTTCTATTTCTTCAAACTTCTAAGAGATCTAGATCTATACAGTTTCATAGTGATGGAAAGGACCATCGGCGGTGAAGCGAACCTTCTCGGTAACGAAGGTATCTTTGTCGACGACGTCGTCATGCTGGGTATAGACAGGAACAGAGGAAAACTTACGAGATATCTGCAGGTCGAGAAGATGAGAGCCTGTAAACACAGCATGGAGAAGCACGCCATAGAGATAGGTGACATGGGTCTCAAAGTGCTCGGCCCTATCTTCGAATAAAACATTCGAACGAGATATAAGATGTTTCGTAAGTTATTTAAAACAGAAAGAGTATTCACCTTTAGACATTACCAAATATCATTGGGGGAATAAAATTGGCTGAAGAAGAAAACGACGAAGAATTTCTAAACGAAATGGAAGGTTTCATGGGCAAGATCAAGAAGAAGAAGGCTAAGCTCGATGAGAGAGAGTCTAAGCTTGATGAACGTGAAAGTGAGATAAAGCAGAGAGAGGATGAGTTACAATCTAAACAGGACGAACTTAACGTCAAAAAGCAGGAACTCGCCAAGAAATCTGATGATCTAGAAGAATTGAAAAACAAGTTTGAAGCTCAACAGAGCAAGATAGATTCTGCAAGGAAGGAACTCGATAACGAGAGAGAAGAGTTGAAATCCGTTAGGAACAGTTTGTTATCGAAAGTAGAAGAGGCAGAATCAATAAAAGAAGAGATCCTTGGTAAGAAACAAAAGCTCGTCGAGAGAGAAGAAGCCATCGTCCAACGGGAAGATGATCTAGATGAAAGGGAGAACATCGTTGTAAAAAAGGAGGAAGAAGTTTTAGAGAAAAGGAAGGAAACTTTGGATTCCCTATCAAACCTCCAGAATACACTGGAAAGCAGCATCAACGAGTCAAAAGATATCATCTC
>CAZFVW010000171.1:0-3927 GCA_964522285.1 uncultured Thermoplasmata archaeon
CGTCACAGATGAAGATGGGGATCTTGATGAGGTCTACATCATCTCTAGTGAACTTGGTTTAAGTGAAGATAAACATCAGATGAAAGAGATATCAGATCCAACAGAGACATGGAATTACGGACTTGAGATAGATTATAACGAAAATATGGAACCAGGAACTATAGAGGTGAATGTAACCGCTGTAGATGAAAAGGGTCATAATGATACTCGTGGACCTTTAACCATAATTATGGAATCGGCTCCTCCTTATGTTATCGAAACTTTACCTTACGACAGGGAGGTTTCAGTCGACCCACTTAGCAATATCGAGGTTGTATTTTCCGACGTGATGGATGATGAAATAATACCCGATCTCTCTCACCCAGGGGGTGAGATTCTAGATGGTCTACAATTCCTTTGTTGGAATGAAACTTATCAGAGATCTGACACAGCGGTATGGACTCATGAAGGTTGGGAAAACGATGAGAATATATCTCTGGCGGTTTCGAATTATTATGATGAGTATGGGGTGAATGGAGAAAAGTACACATGGAATTTTACAACCAAAATATCACCTGATATCGTAAATATCGAGCACTCTGACATCACTGAATCTTCTGTCAAACTTGAGATGGATTTTACCTTGGGTGACTATAATACTATTCTTGTAAAATTCAAGTACAAAAAAGCTGGAGAAAGCGAGTGGATGGCCACTGAAGAGAGCCAATTTTCAGGAAACAGAACATACTCAACGATTATAAGCTCTCTCGAATCGAACACATCTTATGAATATCTGGGTTACATAAAATTCCAGGAAAGAAATGTCACTTCT
The DNA here is from genome assembly GCA_964522285.1 of uncultured Thermoplasmata archaeon. Taxonomy (GTDB): domain Archaea; phylum Thermoplasmatota; class Thermoplasmata; order Halarchaeoplasmatales; family Halarchaeoplasmataceae; genus CAZFVW01. The sequence goes on from CAZFVW010000171.1 coordinate 812, forward strand.
GAGATAAGGAATTTCACTACAGAACAGCTAGATACGGATGATGATGGTATCCCAGATTGGAAAGATGATGATGACGATAACGATAACATACCCGATGAGTGGGAGGAAAAATATGGGTTCGACCCTAAAGATCCGACGGATGCTGAAGAGGATTATGACCAGGATGGCCTGACCAATCTAGAAGAATACAATAAAGGAACATATCCAGACAACCCAGATTCAGACGATGACGGGGTTTATGATAAAAACGACAAGTATCCCATGGATTCGAGTAAAAGCTCTGACTTTCCTTGGCTGAAGATAATCGCTTGGATCGTTATAAGCCTCGTCATCACAGCTCTAGGTGTGATAATATTTTTACTGATAAGAAAAGGTAGGCCTTCCGAAGATGAAGAAGAACTATTAGAAAGTGAAGAAGTGGGCGATGATGAATATAACGAAGATGAGGATGTCGGAGAAGAAGAGATAGATGAGCTCATCGATCAGTTATAAGAAACTGCCCAATACCAGAGGTAATAGAACCGTAGCGTCCCCTTCGACCGTGATATAATCAGCGTCTTCCCTTACTTTTCCCCATGATACCGCTTCTTTGACCCTTGCTCCAGATAGAGATCCATCGTATTCAACGGCGGTCGTGATATATACTGCGTGTTCCAATCCATCGCGGAACTGGTTCCACCAGATCGTGTGGTGTTTGGAAATGCCTCCGCCTATCATAAGTGCTCCGGTCTCTTCGGCCGGGAATACGATATCAGCTAATTCCTGTTCATCTTTCATCAGGTCTATTGTGAAGTCCTTATCGTTCTGCCAATACATCCAAAGCTGTGAGCCGAAGGCTCCGTCCGTGATGCCTGGGACATATATAGGCACATCATTTTTCGCTGCCCAGTATAAGATCGAATCTTCATCATCTATCCTTTTACCGAATTCATGGATTATCTCTCTTGTTCCCATCCTTGGCCCTATATCGGATACGATCTCTTCGATGATTGGCTGCATGTTATTTTCGAGAACTTCTCCGTAGCTGGAATTAGGTATGAATATGTTGCCCAATCTATTGACATTTTGCTTATGTAACTCTTCGTCATCAGCGGAGAAACTTCCGTGATAATAATCCGCCCACACTCTAGCTAGATCGTGGTCGAGTGTCCCACAAGTTGTGATTATAACATCGAAAAGCCCTTCTTTTACCGCTTGTTTTATAACACCTCGAGTACCGGTAGATATTATACAGGCTGGAAATGAAAGGAAATTTGTGCAATCAGAATCGAACATCTCTTTCAATATGTTATTCGCTAGTCCAACTTTTTTTGATACGAATCCACCTGATTCATAATACTGTTCTGCCAAATCTGAAATCGTTGTATCTTTACTTATGTTTACATCTTTTACTTTTTTTCTGACCATATTATCAGGCCTATTAGTAGGGAGATATAAGGTAGATAAAAAGGTTATTAATTTCTACTGAAAAAATAATTGTCGGACAAATTTAACATTTCATGTAACGAAAATGATGAGTCCTTTGGACGTTTTATTTTTATATTTAAAATACTGCTTCAAATTTACCTCTATTTGTTATGCCTATTGTCTGACATATAGTTATTTAACGTCTGACATCGAAGGAAATATTGATTTCTTTTCATAATATGATTAAGCGACCGTTGTGATCGGCCAGTATCCAAAAGTTGTGATTTGATGTCTAAGAAAATACTTAAATAGGACTATTGTCATACAGAATCGACCAGAACGGATGGGATTCATTATGGAATCAATAGTAAATGATGCTTTAAATAGGCACAAAAAGGATAAGGAGACAGGTAAAGGAAAACCTCGCTTTAAAGACGATGAAGGAGAAATGATAGAGGAAGCGCCAGAAGACGAAGAACTTCGGAATCTTTTGGAAACTCTAGAAGTCAAGATCCGGATTTTCGGCTGTGGAGGCGGGGGAAGCAATACCATAGATAGGTTGACTCAAGAAGGTATCACTGGAGCTGAATTGATAGCCTGTAATACCGACGCAAAACATCTGTTGCATACTCATGCTCAGAAGAAACTTTTGATAGGAAAAGAGAAAACAGGAGGACTTGGAGCAGGTGCGAGGCCAGAGATAGGTGAAGAATCAGCCATGGAATGCGAGAAACAGATACAAGAGCTCGTTGGAGATTCTGACATCGTATTTGTAACCGCGGGAATGGGCGGCGGTACTGGAACTGGTTCGGCCCCTGTAGTAGCTGAGAAAGGTAAAGACGTAGATGCTCTAGTTATGGGTGTTGTCACTTTACCCTTCGAGGCAGAAGGCAGAGAAAGGATGAAGAACGCTAAACTTGGTCTGAGAAGATTGGAAAGATACTGTGATACCACAGTTGTTATACCCAACGACAGATTATTAGACCTTGTTCCAAATCTACCTTTAGATGCTGCATTCAAAGTTGCGGACGAAGTCTTGATGGAATCTATCAAAGGTCTGACGGAGATAATCACAAAGCCGGGACTCGTTAATCTAGATTACAATGATGTTAGAACGATAATGGACGATGGCGGTTTGGCTATGATTGGAATAGGCGAATCCGATGACCCGAACAACAGGGTTGACGAAGCCGTCGAACAAGCTCTAGGTTCACCACTTTTGGGTAACATGGATCTAAGTGATTCAAGAGGCGCCTTGATAAGAGTGACCGGTGGACAGGACATGACCGTTAGCGAAGCCGAAAGGGCAGCTGACCTGGTCAACGAAAAAATATCTGCGGATGCTAGGATAATCTGGGGTTGCAATGTAGAGGAAGATCTCAAGAACACCATGAAGATACTCCTAGTGATCACAAACGTGCATTCAGACTCCGAAGAGTTCGCCAACGCCGCAGTCGGTGGGTCTTCAAAAGAAGGTATCGACTTGGTGGGATAGATCAGATAATACCACTGAAGCGACCAAAAAACCTTTTATCTTTTTACTATTTTCATTACTTATGTTAGCTAAGGGTTCGGCCGGACCTATGATCATGTGTTCCATCCCATCTTTTGTTTTATTTGTAACAGGTTACCTCTATTCAGATATATTCTATATTCTAGGTTTGATTTTACTATTTTTTCCACTATTCAGTCTTTACTTTTTCCGAGAT
>CAZFVW010000172.1:0-3923 GCA_964522285.1 uncultured Thermoplasmata archaeon
TAGTTTGATTACTCTGTGATCTCCGTTTCTATAGTTACAGTTTGAGAGGGTAATCTGTACTCCCATATTGGACCGGTTTCACCTTTAATCTTTCTTTTTTCCAGGATATCGATAGATTCCAGATCTTGTAGGTAAGACACTGCCGTGGCCGGGGATATTCCTATGTAGGACGAGACTTCAGTCGCCTTGAGCCAGCCCTTTTTTTTCAGTTCTATCAACATATCTGGCACGTGTTTTCTACCAAGTATCCTTGCTGCCCGATTGAACTCTTCTAAGTTCATGATATCAAACATACAAAGTTTTAGCATTATTAAAACTTTGTTATTTTCTATAGTTTTAGAATATTTAAAATTATGTTATTTGTTATTTTCTATTTCCGTTATTATCTATTACATTATTTCACTTTCGTCGCACCCTCTTCTCAAAGTTTAAGTAAAGGAAATAAGTTCTCCTTTTGGATGCTAGATCAACTTTGGGAAATAGTGGATTCTTTGAACGAAGAACCGAAGGAATGGGGCGAACCTTTCTTCGGCCATAACATGTACTATGAACCAAAAACCCTATCTACGGATAATTTCAACGGGTTCGATGGTAAATCAGGTGAGAGAACGGTCTGCTGTGTAGATGGTGGGAATAACAAGATCTACGAGACCCCGACCGACAGTGTCCATCTCCTACGAGTATATTTCAACCTCTTCAAAGGCGATAAGAGGGTTAAGAACATCGCTCCTTTCAGTTCGTACCTGGTATCCAAGTACGACGGTGACGATATAGTATCTGAAATAAGACCCTTGAACGATTCCATCCCCGTCGATGAAAAGGTGTTCAGGCTGAAAAGGTCCGAGGTCGAAGATGGTAGACCTGTTAATGCGGGACACACCGTAAGAAAATACCTTGAATGGAAGACGATAGAGTATGCTGCGGAGGAATTTTTGGAGGACGGAGATATCGTAGTTAAAGACGGTGTTCTTCAAACCGGAGTAGAAGAAGAAAGGCGGTACGCAGATGAGGCATATGGAGCGGTAAGAGAGAACGATGTTTATCTTATAGGATTGGCGAAGACATGCAGTCTCAAGACAGATAAAGGTTACTCTTTGATGGCGGCTATACAAACATTAGCATCGGATACTGAACACGACAGTTGGTATTACCATCCGGTTGCGGAGAACAACCATCCAGATCATGCTGGAGAGATGGCTTTCGTCAAGTATCACCCTCAGTCGTGGTACGCTTTCAGAACTGAATTCTACGATGAACAGGATATCCCCAAAGATGACGTGTTGAGTGAATTGGCATATCAAGCCCAGGACCCAATATTCTTAGGTTATCCGTACGGATTAGTAGATGCCGACCGGAAGGCTAGAGTTACTGATGAAGAGATCGATTTCATCAAGAACATAGGTGGGAATAAGCTGGGGAGTGTGTTCAGACATAAGATCAATTCGATGAACGCACATGATAGATTGAGTAACATATGAGAAGGTATAAGGTGTTATGATGGATGTAGGTCAGATAATAGGTGGAGAATACGGAGACGTTTGGATACGGCAGAAAAGCGGAGAGACCATAGAGATAGGTGATCTTCTTTCTATAGATGATGTTATACTTCAAGTACATGACCTGATGTATGGCTCACTTTTGGAAAGTGACGATCTCGCAATGATGAGCGGTATGCAGTTGGAGGGATACGAAGAAACAAATTTGATCGAAGAGGAGATCAGGAACTACATCACCGCCAAGGCGAAGCCGTTGGTCCACGTGAAGGATGGAGATCCGAAGATACCCAAGATACTTCCGAAGTTCTTCGGCAATCTGAGCAGGGTGGATGAAGAAGATTTTAGTTTTATGGAAGAGCCGGATAACAGCTTGTATCTTGGTAAAGTCAGGAGCGGGAGTCACACGCTTGATGTACCCATTCACGTGAATGGAAAGAAAGCTCTATCCCATCATATTTTGATTCCGGCTACCACCGGTAGAGGCAAGAGCAATCTCGTTAAAGTCATGCTCTGGAATCTGATACCAAAGGAATACTGTGGCATACTCGTAATCGATCCACACGACGAATACTACGGAAGGAACGAATTGGGTGCTAAAGATCATCCTGAATATCGTGATAAAGTAGAGTATTATTCTACTAATCCTCCTAAAGGCGGGTACAGCTTGAGGATCAATCTCAACGTTCTAAAACCTTGGAACCTCCACGGCATCATAGATATCACCGAGGCTCAGAGCCAGGCCATGTACGTTTACCATTCTCTTCACAGGGATAGATGGTTGGAGAGGTTGGTGACCGCGGAGGCTGAAGAAGCGAAAAGTCATGGGATAAATGAGGCTACACTAGACGCTTTAAAACGAAAGCTCAAGCTTACCTTCGACCTCTCGGTTAGAGATGGAAAAGTGAGACCTAGAGGTAACATCTTCGTTACCGAGGGCTCTGAGAGTTTGGTGAGTGATATCGTGATTTCGATAGAGAACGGTAAGAAGGTCATCTTGGACACCAGTTCGATGCCTCAGGATAAAGAACTGTTGATCGCCGGGATAATAACGGATAACCTTTTCAAGAGGTACAAGAGGCACAAAGAGAAGGGTGAGTTGGAAGATAAACCTACTGTCAGTATAGTGATAGAAGAGGCACCTAGAGTGTTGGGTGAGAGAGCTGGACGGAACGTTTTCCACAAGATCGCTAGAGAAGGACGAAAGTTTCGGGTCGGATTGATAGCGATAACCCAGCTGTCCAGCATGATCCCCAGAGAGATCTTAGCCAATATGAACACCAAGATAATCTTGGGCAACGAGATGAAGAGCGAAAGAGAAGCGATAATCGGGAGCGCTGCCCAGGACCTATCCAAAGACAGCAAGAATATAGCCAGTTTGGATAAAGGTGAGGCCATCGTGAGCAGTATATTTACTAAATTCGCCGTGCCGATCAAGATCGATCTCTTCGATGATGTTGTTGGCGATGGTGGAAAGGATGAGAAGAAGTTGGAGTTCTTCGGGTGAAAATCGATATACTGTGTGAAAGGCATAGTAAACTATAAATATCTATAATCATTATATCATACTATAAAACCATGTCAACCACAACTATCCAGATAAAGAAATATATCCGCGATGATCTCAAGAAGATCGGAAACATGGGTGATGATTACAACAGTGTGATCGAGAAACTCATAAAGGAGCATAACAGGAATAAACTGGTGGAGTACGGTAAAAAGATCGTAGAAGAACGAAAAGAGGACTTCGTGAGCATCGATGAAGTTTGAAGTCTTGGTCCTTCCAGAACTCTTCAAAGATATCCCGCCAGATAGGGAAGAGCAGATCAAAAAGGCCCTCAAAGATTTGAAAAAACCATATCCTGGAAGGGGTAAAGGTGATAAGAAAGAGATCCGAGGGGCGGAGGACACCGCTTACCGTCTCAGGATAGGAGAATATCGAGCTTTTTACAGGATAGATAAGGAGGAAGAAAAGGTCTATGTTTTCGATATATTGACTGCCGAGCAGGCACACAAGAAATACGGTAAGCTCTAGATTTCATTATTACCTCAGTTTCACCCCTCTCCCTCAGTAAACTATTAAACCCTATTTTTACATGACCATCCGATGGTAAAATTCTCCCACCTAGCTGACTGTCACCTCGGAGCCTTCGGACGGAATCCAACTCTGAGAGAGTACAATCTCCAGGCTTTTGAGAAAGCTATAGGTATCAGTATCGATAGGGAAGTAGATTTCATAATCATAGCTGGTGATCTTTTTCACAACCCACATCCAGACATGGATATAGTGAACCGTTCTGTCCAGTCGCTGATGAAAGCTAGGAAAGAAGGTATCAGGATCTATTCGGTATACGGTTCACATGATTTCAACATCGCTAGGGCTTCACTTATCGACGTTCTGGAGAGCGCGGACGTCTTCAAGAAAGTCGT
>CAZFVW010000173.1:0-3900 GCA_964522285.1 uncultured Thermoplasmata archaeon
TTGCTATCGTTAAATCTTGCTATCGTTAAATCTTGCTATCGTTAAATCTTGCTATCGTTAAATCTTGCTATAAGCGTGATAAATACAATTTATAGAATGTGTGGAATATATCGTTTGGATTCACTTCCTGTTTTGATATCCTTTGTATATGAAAATGATCGCTATTATGTAAAAAAATCCAGAGCTTATAGTCGCGCCATAAGTGATCGACATACCCGTCAACACCAAACCCATTATCAATATTATTATCCCCATAAATAGTTGCAAATTTCCCCTGTCCATCTCATATCAACTCTTCTTCGTCTTCCCCTTCCACCGCGCCTTTCTCCACTATTTAGTCTCTAAACCGGATAACCTTCTAGTCAGCCCCTGGAAAACCTTCATCTTCTTTTCTTCGCTCAACTTGAACAATATCTTCTCCACCATCTGATTCGATACAGTGAAGATATAGTTCAGCTTGATAACGCTCTCCTTGATAGCTCCTTCTTCTTTGGTCAAAGGAACTCCATCCATATTCAGATTGCTCGTCACTCCAGCGATCACCACGTTGTTCATCTCTTCGAAAAGGACGACGGCCGGCCTTCTTTTGACTTCGAATGTGTCGGTGTACTGTACTTTCGTCAATACGACATCGCCGGGTTCAAGCATCTTCCCAAGCCTCGTCGTCGGGATTATCCCACAGCTCTCTCATCTTGGGCTGCTGGACCTTGTGCAAGAACTCGTCGTATTGGTTCCTCTTTTTTGCATCTTCATAGACATGGATCATCCTTCTGATGAGCTCGTCATATGTCTGTCTGGAGTATTCCTTCTCTTCCTGCAGTTTCTTCAATGTTCCCTTTTTGACCTGTACGGTCGTTACGTCACTCAATATAGCCACCTATAGTTACTATATAACTAACTATACATAAACCTTATGAGTGCTACAGACTTCCACTACGTTCCAAAAAAATCCAGGGGCACGAAACTCGGATCTTCTGACATATTATATCACTTAAAATTACATGCATGCACCCTTCTGTTTTCTAATATATCTCAATTTTAACCCTGCTAAAATTTAGATATGATAACTTTTCGCAGGGTTATCATAAAAAGAGGGCCGGTGGAGGTATTATTTTCTAAAAGAAAATCCCCCCCAACATGAAAATCATTTTAACCCCCTCGTCATATCGCTCTACAAGGAGTATCGCCTTCTCTATATCCACACCACTCACTTCATCAGAGATTCTTCTAGAACTGCTTTTTTCATCGGTTTCTAAAAATTACCAACTTCCCTCAACAACTTACCCGAAAATACTAGAGGCACGAAATACGCGTCTTCGTCCCTTTTCAGCTCTTTTTCGTTCATAATAAAAGACTTTCTCGGTTTGTATTTTTTCTGGAAACTACGGAAAGATCTCGTCACCCTCGGTGTAGTCTTTATCTCGAAGGGGTATGGCCCACCCTCTTTCATATCGACATCGAGTATAAAATCCACTTCAGCTTTTGATTTCGTCCTCCAATATTTTAACTCTCTTCTGGACTGGGTGAAAAAGAAGTTCTCATTCAGTTCTCCTTTATCTTGCCTAAGTTCTAGATCACCGAACGATTTTATAATAGAGTTTCTGAACCCGTTATCGTAGAAGTACAATTTTGGTGCCTTCACGACCTCCTTCTTTTTGTTCGTATAGAAAGGTCTTACCTGTTTTAAGACAAAGGTGTGCTCTAATACGTTCAACCGTTTTTTAAGGTCTTTGTAAGTTATCTCTCCCTTCTCACATACAGAATTATAATTCGTTTTTTCACCGATCTGAAGCGCGAGGATCTTCATCAAATTCATGATCTCTCTATCTTTAGATATGCCGAGGACATCACGTATCTCTCTGATCAGATAAGTGTCCACGATATTATCGAGTATCTTCTGCTTCTTTTTCTCGGTATCTGATAATACCACTCTAGGATAGCCACCATATACTGCATACTCTTTCCTCAGTTTTTCTAGTTTTTTTAGGACGGTATCCGATATTCCTAAGTCTCCTTCGGATTTTATCCAACTTTTTATCTTCTCCGACTTTTTCATATGAAGATCGTGTAATCTCTGATCCTTATATCTTAAAAATTCATCAAAATTGAATGGAAAAAGTCTGAATTTGAGTACCCTACCAGTGAGATATTTCAAACCTTTTACGGTCATGTCCGCAGCTGAAGAACCCGTAATCAATATTTTTTTATTTGGATAAGCGTCATAAAGATATTTTAGTTTTTTACCACCTTTTCCAGCATATTGGAACTCGTCTATCAGTAAGTGATCATAAGCTTCAAGGTGTATCTCTGCGAATTCTTTTTCACTTTCCTCGAAAAGATTCAAGGCATCCCTATCCTCAAAACTGATAAAATGAGAATTATCCAGTTCAGAATGTATTTTGTAGAAAAGGGTGGTCTTTCCAGCTTGTCTTGGTCCTACGACCGCTAAGATCTCCGGAGAATCCATATATTCCCAAATCTCGTCCTCTAGGTCTCTCTTTATGTATCCCTCCTTATCGAATACCTTAGACCAGTTATCTTCTTCACTACGTTCTTCGACCATTATTACCACTTTATATCACCTATATACCCTGCTAATATTTAATAATTCTTAGTTTTAACCCTGCTAAAATTTAGATATCACAACTTTTCGCAGGGTTAAAATTGAATTTCACAACATCTCTTCGACCTCATCTTCACCTGAGTAAAACCCCGGGCTTGGCCTCATTTTCCAGATATCTTATCGATGAACCTAGCTAAAAATGACCTTTTCGAATTGTAGGTCATCTCTTCATAGCGCTCCCGCATCTTCTCGGTCTCGTCTCCTTCGAAGCCTTCTTCCGATAACTCCTCTAGTTCCTCCAATTCCCCTGGATCCAGCCATACCCCTCCGCAGTTCAAGCAAACATCCACCTCTATATCATCGGCTTTCTCGATATCCATCATGTTATCGCACGTGGGACAGAGCAGTTCGCTATCGCTCTTCGTTCCGATATGTTTTGTGAGGTGGTCGCTGATCTTCTTATCCTTGACTAATTTCTTCAGTTCTCCGTGATCCAACCAGATCCCTTTACACTTCGGGCATATATCTATCTCAAAATTCGGACCTAAAATTTCGATCTCTTTCGTATCCATCTCCACCCAGCATTTCGGACATTCGAGGTTCTCTTCTTCGGAGGCCATAGTTTCATAAATTAATATGGACGTCAAATATTTATCTGTTCTGTTTGCATTCATCAAAATCATTTTAACCCCCTCGTCTTATCACTCTACGATGAAATCAGACGTCAAGATTTCTCAGGAAGCAGAACTAGAAAGCATGGTGGATATCGCCGATAAGGTGGGTCTCGGAGAGGACGAGATCGAGCTCTGGGGCTCTCATAAAGCGAAGTTGACCTTGGACGCTGTTCGGAGATATAGAGGTAAGAAAGATGGCAAATTGATTCTAGTCACGACCATGACACCGACCAGAGGCGGCGAGGGTAAGACTACTGTAACCATCGGCCTGACTCAAGCGCTCTGGAAGATGGGTGAGAAAGCGATGCTGGGGATCAGAGAACCTTCCATAGGCCCGACCATGGGCATCAAAGGCGGAGCCGCAGGAGGCGGTTACTCACAAGTTCTTCCCATGGAAGATATCAACCTTCACTTCACTGGCGATATGCACGCCGTCGGTATAGCACACAACCTGCTCTCAGCCATGATCAACAACCACATGCACAGGGGGAACGAGCTCAAGATAGACAGCAGGAAGATAACCTGGCCTAGAGTTCTAGATATGAACGATCGAGCTCTCAGGAACACCGTTGTTGGTCTTGGGGGAAGCAGCCACGGCATGCCAAACGAGAACTCGTTCGGGATAACCGCCAGCTCGGAGGTCATGGCGATCTTGTGTCTGGC
>CAZFVW010000174.1:0-2303 GCA_964522285.1 uncultured Thermoplasmata archaeon
GCCGGTACAAGCGGTTTGTTCAATGGGACAGTTATAGGAGAATATGAGGTGTCTGCCACTTAGGACGGAACATCTTCCGATAGTATCACAGTCATAGTCGAAGCTGATGAGGTATCAGACTTCGAAGTGACGGTGGCCGACATCGAAACTGGAGAAGCCCCTGTTATCAATATCTCTAATGCCAGAGATGCATATGATAATCCGATAGAAGGAGAACATACTGTCGTTATTGCAATAGACGAGGGCAGCGAAACAGTAGATATCGAATTTACCGAAGGAGACGCTCAATTCACGTGGAGTGTTATGGAAGAAGCGGATGAATACACAGCCACGGTGACTCTCGAGGAAATTGAACGATCAGATGTATTTACCGTTGAGACGGATATACAACCGGCGGAGTTCCAACTGTCAGATCTGCGTGTTGAACCAAAGGAAGCAGAAGTCGGGGAAGATATACAGTTGATGATAGATGTAACCAACATAGGTGAAGAAACAGGAAATCACACTATAGAGTTCTATATTGATGGTGAATACGTAGGTAATGAAATCGTACTGTCGATGGAGGACAGACGGTAACCGCCTCTATGACCAAGATATTCCCTCAAGAAGGTGTGTACGATGTTTCTGTGGAGGATCAAACTACAACAGTAACTCTTGATGAGGACGAAGAACCGATGGACTACTTGTGGATCATCGCCCTTTTGGCGCTAGGTTTGATAGTCGTTATAGTGTTGTTCTACAGAAAAAGAAATGAGGCTGATCCCGGAAGTAAAGAGAAATAAGGAGAAAAGTGACCTACCTGAGATGAAAAAAAGTAACGAGAAAAATGACCTACCTGAGATGAAAAAAAGGTAAGTGAGCAGACGAACCATTGATCGATCCCACAAAAACCCATCCCACTTTCTTTTTTATTTTCATCACTCTAAAGATTTTGACTGATATATAGATTCCAATCTATTCTGAAAAAACCCGCATAGAAAAAGGGAAAAACAAAATAAAGAGTCGAATGGATGAACGATAGCCTGACAGATATAGTTGAAAAGGGAAAGAAACGTTGACGGATGAGCAGATAGATTACATCGAGGAGTTTGAGCTCTTCCACCATATCTTTCATCGAGTAATCAGAAACGTAGCCTTCATCCACCAGATATTTCTCCATCTCCCATATGGTAAGGTCAGCGAGTTCTGCCGCACCGCTGATGGTGAGTTTACCCTTCTTGTACTTATCTGCCGCTTTTTCTTTCAGGTAATCTTTGTAACCTTTCTCTAAAAACTTTCTGATCATCGTTGAGCGATCTAGATTCTCTTCCTCTCCTACGTCTTCCAACTTTTTGATAATTTTTTCATCCAACCTTATCCCGATAGATGCCTTCATGATATACCCGCCTCTAGTGCCGCTCTATCAAGAACAGCAGAGATAATTTAGCTATATTCACTATGTGTATATTTTTGACGATCTTGAAAAGCTTTCAGGTCCATGCTGATAAAGTTATGAATATGAAGAATAAAAAACAAAAAAACAAAAGAAAAAAAAAGAGTGTTCAGATAAGCGTTACATCAACGGCTTCCGCACTCTGGATGCCGTCTATAGCTCTTATCTCTTCTTCCATCTCGTCTACGATACCGCCTTCATCGGGTATCACGACGGTGGCTATTACAGCTTTCAGACCGAAGGCTACCTTCTCTTCTTTGGTACCCCTGAGTTCTCCTCTAGAGCTTACTACTTCGCCGATCTTCTTTTTGATAGCTTCTAGATCTTCTTCCGGATCCTGCGGCATAACCTTGTAAACCAGCATAACGTCTCCCATCTCAAGGCCCCCTAAATCCGCATTCTGGACATTCGTATTCTTCGCCCTGATTTCGGCACTTTTCACATCTGCCGATGGTCACGTTGCCGCACTCTGGGCAGGGGAACGTCGTGTTCCTCAGACTTACGAGCGTTTTACCGCATGATGTACAATTGTAATCTTTTTTCATCGTAATCACCGCTTCAACAAAAGACAATATATATAATATTGTCGGATGAAGGCAGTGTAGGAAAGGAGGGCATAGGATTGTTCGATTACGAAACTCTTAAATATCGCAGGATGTTCGGATTTCCTGTATGAAGATACTGTATGGATTCAAAATTAGAATCAAAAAAAGTTCACCCGTATCTTCTATTTAAAACTTTTACGAGATATACCTATATGGAGGAAAAACCATGAAGGATGGAAAAGCATTCCTGTCGACCTTCCTGCTGGCCTTGTTCGTATACTTATTTTTAACTTTGGCTACTGGCAGATCTATGGTCGAAGGGACGA
>CAZFVW010000174.1:2313-3835 GCA_964522285.1 uncultured Thermoplasmata archaeon
CTTCTCAGAACTGATCATCGGCATATCCGCTTCTTTATTGACGGCAGCGGCTACCAGCCACGTATTATGTCGGAGTGAAAACTATCGGATGTTGAACCCTGCGAAATGGGTCATCATGTTGGTTTACACCGTACCCTTGTTCGTCGAGATGATCAAGGCCAACCTTGATGTTGCGTACAGGGTCATAACCGGTAAGATAGAACCTGCGATAGTAAAGATCACTCCAGACCTCAAAACCGATCTAGGTGTGGCCTTTTTAGCGAATTCGATCACCCTTACACCTGGGACTCTGACGGTAGAAGTCGATGATGAAAAGAGCGAACTATACATACACTGGATCAAGGTGGGAGAGAGACCGACGGAGACCATATCGGGACGGTTCGTTAAATGGATAAGGAGGTTTGCGGAATGAATTTCGGAAACCCTCTAACGATTTCTGTGATAATCTTTTCGATCTACATAATCGTATCTGCCTTCAGATTGTTTTTAGGCCCAACGGCTCCCGATAGGACAGTCGCTCTAGATACGATAAATACACTCGTAGTAGCCAGCATGGTTGGACTCGGAGCAGCTATGTGGGAGATACTGTTCATAGATATAGCCATAGTTTACGCTATACTCTCGTTCGTGACAACGCTTTATATCGCGAAATATCTAGAAGGGGTGCATGCATGATAAGCATAACCCTGGTGATAGTATCGATACTTCTTGCCGTATCCGTGATATTCAACGGATTGGGAGTCATAGGGCTTCACAGATTCCCGGATGTTTACACACGTCTTCATGCAGCCACAAAATGTACAACCTTTGGAACGATATTCATGACATTCACAGTTGTCGTTTACGGTGGTGCTAAATATTTCTCGACAGGCGAAGGCCAGTATCTGAACCTGGTGCTTCATACGATAGCTGCACTGGTAGCTATAATGGTCACGAATCCGACCGGTGCACATGCCATCGCAAGAGCGGCCCACAAGATGGGTTACCGTCCCAAGCAGGCTGTTAGAGATGACCTTGCTGAAGAAAATGAGGAGGAGGAATGAAGATGGATCTATATTTGATAATGCACAGCTTAGTTTTGATCGGACTTGTTATAACCGCTTTGGCCGTAGTGGTATTCAAAGACTTGATATCTGCAGCCATCGCACTAGGTGCATCTAGTTTGCTATTGTCACTGGAGTTCTTCATATTGAGGGCTCCAGATGTTGCCATCGCGGAAGCTGCGGTGGGTGCTGCCTTGACCACGGCCATCTACATATTCGCCATAAAGTCCACAGATGAACAGGAGGGGTACAAATGAGGAGATCTTTAGCACTTTTGGCGTTTTTAGTCGTCGTTGGATTCATGGTAGTAGGTGCAGCGGAGATGCATGATTTCGGTGAACCCAACACCACGAACATGGATGATCACTTCATAAAGGACAGCCAGGAACACAACGAAGTCAACAACGTGGTCACCGCGATACTGTTCGATTACAGAGGTTTAGATACCCTGGGTGAAGCTACGATATTGTTCTCAGCAG
>CAZFVW010000175.1:0-3834 GCA_964522285.1 uncultured Thermoplasmata archaeon
GGAGAGAGCTATTAAGCTGTTGAGCCATGGAGATATCACGTTCAACGCTGCCGCCGACCTAGCGGATATGAACGTCTGGGATTTCGCTAAGTTGATAAAAGATAAGAAAGTGACATGGATCAAAGACGAGCGTATCAAAAAAGATATCGAGGTTGCATGATGTTGGTGTTCGACGCCACGCCGCTGATATATCTCGCTAAAGCCGAAGTGCTTAATCTTCTATCTGAACTGGATGAGGAGAAAATTATACCTCAGAGTGTCTATGATGAAGTGGTTGAAGAGGGAAAAAAGAAAGGTTTTCCAGATGCTCGTAAGATAGAGAAATTGATAGACGATGAGGTCTTCGAAGTTGTTACTTCTCATAGAGGTGAGTTATACGACAAACTTGTAGACAATTCATTCATCTCCAAAGCGGATATAGATGTGTTGGAGATCGCTAATCAAGATGATGGGATCGCTTTGATGGACGAAGATTATTCACGCTCTATCGCTGAAGTGGAGGGGATTGAATGCCGGGGGTCGGTTTATCTTGTGTTCCGGTTGGTTAGACAGGGTTTTATCGATAAGGACGAAGCGGTCAAGACCATCGACAAGATGATAGAAGAAGGGTGGTACTGTTCTACGGAGTTGTATTCTCATATCATAGGTGAGTTGAGATAAGAACGAATTTGACGGGGTTACTTGACCCATCCTTTTTTCATCTGAGTAAAACGATACCTGCGAACGCTATTGACAGATAACGCCGATATCTGCGATTGTCATCCGCAGCCTATTTGAAAAATAAAACACAAAACACATATATACCGCTTGTCAGTAGACACACAATACGGTCGCGGGAGATGATCCCGCTGGATATGTGCCCTCACGGGTGAATCCTAAAACAGTGTGAAGTGATCAAAATGGCAGAAGAAATAGAACTAGACGAAGAAGAAGCTGAAGAAGTTGAAACTAAACAGAGCATGTACAAGTACATCGAAGACGCTTGGAAAGAACCGAAGGAAGGGTATCTTAAAGAACTCCGTATCCAGAGGCTCAAGAGATGGAGAAGAGATAAGAATTTTAAGAGGGCCGAACATCCGACAAGATTGGATAAGGCTCGAAAATTGGGTTATAAAGCTAAACAAGGCTATGTGATCATCAGGTCACGTGTCCGCAGGGGTGGAAGGCGTAAGCCTAGGATCAAAGCCGGTAGAGGACCGACCAGGATGGGAAGAGTCAAGCTAGTCCCCAGGAAGAACCTCCAGAGGATAGCTGAGGAAAGAACTGCAAAACATTACCCGAATCTCAGAACTCTAAATTCTTACTGGGTAGCTGAGGACGGCAGGCACAAGTACTTCGAGATAATAATGGTCGATCCACATCACCCCGTCATCAAGAACGACGATAAGATCAACTGGATATGTGACAATTCTCAGAAAGGAAGATCTTTCAGAGGAAAAACATCAGCCGGACTTAAATCTAGAGGACTCAGGAAGAAGGGCAAGGGAGCAGAACGATCCAGACCTTCCAAGAGGAAGACTGAACGCTGAAGGGAGCGAACATGCCCGGGTTCCCTTTATTAGATATACAACTCTATTCTTTATTCTTTTTATTGGGAGCCTTCACGGTCAAGTCGATCTCTGAGATGGAGAACTGGCACACCCGCAGGAACATGGTTATGCTATGGCTGTTCTTTCTAGTTGGGTTCGCGATATTCGATGGTTATGTAAGACCGTATGGTTTGAAAGAACTGGGAGTTAAGTGGGGTATGATAACTGGTATCGCATTCTTATTCTATATAAAAGATATAGAATTGATAGTTTGGGACGATAAGATAGCTCTCTTAGCGGCGATGGCGATCCTACCTTACCTGCATATACCGCTCCTATTGGGATTCTACGTTCTATTAGTCTGGTTGTTCAAAACGAGATTGAGGCACAAGTTCAGCCACAGCGATGATATACCCACCATGCCCCTTATAACATCTAGTCTGATATTTACTGTTTTGATCTTCCTCTATATATGATCTTCAAGATTTCAGCATATAAAATCAGCATATAAAAGGAAGTAAAAAATGTCTTAACGCTTTCAGGTTGACGCTGCTTTCTCCTCTGATGAATATTTTCAACCCGTCTAGATTGAAAACGATACCTGGTTCGTCTCCGTCATATCTTTCGATATCGTCCACTTTATCTAACGGGATATCGTAAAAAGATTCTCCATCGGACACCAACACGCTGGAGGAAGATAGGTATAGCTTACCTGACCCTGACCGTAGATGATATCTTCGGTTTTCCTCCTGCATATCAAAGTGATAGCGAACTCTATCGATTGCTCTCGCGAACATCTATTTCATTTTCAGACAGGGTGTCATATATAAAGTTTATTTTCTCTTTGATGAGCTCCATCAGTTCATCTAGACCCTCGTCTTCCAAGGCGGATATCGATAACCTGTCAGAATCGGTCTCCCTTATATCTTTCTTGTTCTCTATCTCTATGTATTCAATTTTGGGGAAAGTGCTCTTTATCTCTTCAGCCAATTCTATTTGGTTTTCCATAAGATATCCGCATGTTTCCGTTGGATCGTATAAGAAAACGATGATGTCTGCCAGATTCTCTAGTGCGTTGAATGCCTGCATCTCGATATCGTTCCTCTCGTCCTGTGGGCGATCTAGTAGTCCAGGGGTGTCGATCAACTGGCACTGGGTGTAACCTACTTTGAAATGGCCTATCCCTACGCTCTGGGTGGTGAATGGATACGTATCTACCTTCGGTTTACCGCTTGATAACTTATTAACAAGTAGAGATTTTCCAACATTGGGATATCCCGCAACAGCGATAGTCGGTATATCTGTTCTAATATCTGGCAATGAATTCAGTTTTATCCTAGCTTCTTCCAGAAATTCCAGATCCTCATCTATCTGCCTGAGGAAAGAAGAAGTTCGACCATAGGCTTTCTTTCTAAGTTGGTTCATCTCGTCGATCTCTTGTTTATTATGTAGGTCTCTTACAGATTCCATCAACGTTCGCTTGATCCTACGTCTAGCCCAGTTCATAGCACCTAGGCTCTGTTTTAGTTCGTCTTTCCCTATGATTATGTCGATTATGTCTTCATAGAATGGGGGCAGCTGTTCTATAGAGGGGAATTCTTTCTCATACCTCTTCATCGTGTCGTTCATAACCTTTGAAACGGTGTTTAATTTGACCGAAACTGTCTTCTTGGTAGTATCCTCCCTATCTCGACCTCTCTTCTCCTTCTTGGATGCTCGCTTGAACGCCTTGTCCATGAGTTTTTCTGCAGATAAGACAGGAGGTATCCTGAATTCCATACGCTGTTCAATTAAGTCCTCATGAATAAGCTTAACGGATGAAAACGCTTAAAAAGGAGTGGTGGTTTCCTCGCCTTGGTGTCTGTAATGGAAGAAGGAGACCTTGTATACGTAGAATACGATGTATGGATATTGCCTGAAGAAGATGATGGAGAGCCTACTTTATTCAATACCACAAGTGAAGAGAAGGCCAAGGAAGAAGAAATTCATGACGAAGATTCTTATTACGGCCCCCGACCTATTGTTATAGGTGAGGGAGATCTAGTGGAAGGTTTTGAAGAAGCTCTTAAAGAAGCAGAAGTGGGAGAAGAAGACAGCGTAGAAGTTCCACCGGAAGAAGGCATAGGCCAGAGAGATGCTGAAAAGATAGAGATCTACAGCAGAAGGAAACTCGAGAGGCAAGATGTTGACTTGGTACCCGGTAACGAGGTCCAACTCGACAACAGGAGAGGAACTATACTGCAGGTAACTTCTGGAAGAGTCCGTGTGGATTTCAATCATCCCCTGGCAGGTAAGACGTTGAAGT
>CAZFVW010000176.1:0-3813 GCA_964522285.1 uncultured Thermoplasmata archaeon
ATCTATCTCTGTACCGAAATATGTTTCGGCTCCTTCCGCTACGATCTTATCAACCATGGCGACCGTTGGGAACTCCAGCTCGGCGTTCTCGATTGGTCCGTAGTAGACGAAGTCCGCTCCCAGGACGATAGGTAGACCGTCTATGGCTGAATCTAGGGTGGGTAGTAGTTCTTTCTTATCTTTGTATTCGTTGAGCCACAGCCACGCTTCTACCGTGTTGTGCATGGCGCATCCGACGGGTAGCCCGAACTCGCTCTTGAAGACCGGGATAGATCTCAGCGTTTCGCTGGCACCTTCTCCGAAGGGCGTTGCCGCCGTGTCCAGGAGGGTGATGTCGATACCCATCTCTTGGGCGTGTTCAAGTATCCCTTTTTCGAAGAGTTTGCCCCCGTTCTTTATCATGTCCAGCCGGCCCTGGGTGTTGTTGTTCTGTGGATTGTATCCAAGCAGGATAGCTCCCTTGGGAGTGTGTTTTTTTAGCGTGTTTATCTCTTCGTCCGTGGCGCCGAGGTTGAAAGAATTGTATATGACCCTATCTAGTCCTCCCACTTCTTCCAGATATTCTAGTGTTTTTATCCTCACTTCGGATTCCGGCATATCCAGGGAGAACGTGCCTTCCAAGTTCTCTAGAGCGAGCTCCACCTTCCACTCGATCTCTTCCTCCTCGTAGATGAACACGTCCACCATCGAGTTAAGGGAGGTGAGGTCGGCCAGTTCTTGGTGTTTAGAGATCCGTTCTATAACTTCTTCCTTGGACTCTTTCGGTGACGAGAACTGTCCTTCGTAGAAGATAGAACCCACCAGCATGGTAGGGTGTTCTCCCGGCAATCCCCCTACTTTCCTCCCGTTGATCTCGAAACTTTTTTGGTCTTTGGTATAGCTGAACATATCATATCTCCTCCATCTTGCTGACCTCGCCCCACGGGTCCACCTTTATTGAAGCGTGGAGCGCCATGTCCGCGCTGAACGTGGTCTCTTCTTTTTCTTTTATCTTGACGGCCGTGTACGGCTCTCCGTAGCTACCAGGGTCTTTGTCGATGGCGTATCCGATCTTCTCTTTTATCTTACTTAGATCCGTTTCTCCGACCATGTCGATAACGGTCACCTGGTCTCTGAACCTTTCCACGGCTTCTGGGTCGAGGTTCTCTATGTATGGAACGGCTCCCGGTGCGTCCTTTATCCTGCCGTTCTCTTCAGTACCGTTCTGGATCAGTTTGACCAGTGTTTTTCCCGACTTGTGTCCCCTTATCTCGCTGCCGCAGATTATCAGGAACCTTATGTTAGGGTTGGAGAGAACGTTGGCTATCACTTTTTCGATGCCGAGATTTTCGGTCTTCATCGGGCCCCAGATGGCTACCTTCTCTTCTTCGAACTGCATCTTGTCGTCTAGCGTGACGATGGCTACCGGTGAATCCGAGTTGCCTATGTAGAATTTCCCGGGCCACGGATACATCTCGCTCATAGGTCCTTGATCCCCTCTATTATCTTGGCCGCCATCTCCTCAGACCTCATGGGTATGATGTGGGCACCTATCTTGGTCTTTAGTTGTCTGTCGTTCGCTCCATCCAGTATATCCGAGTAAAGTTCAGTTGCGAACTGGACGGATTCGTCCTGGAAATCCTTTGCTCTGGACAGTCTTTTTTGAACGTCTGTGGGGATGTTGACTTGCGGGACGTTGTCCGAGAGGTACTGCATCTCTTCTGGAGAGGAGAAGGGTGAAGTGCTGACCAGGATCGGCGGGTGTCTATCCGTGATACCTTCTAATCTTTCTACGATATCTAGAACTTCCTCTGCATCGAACGTGATCTGGGTCTGGAAGAAATCGGCCCCGGCTTTGATCTTCATGGCGGCGTACTCTGCTTCCTGTGATCTTCTGGGGAGCAAGACGCCTCCCACTGTGAGGTTTGTTGGATTTTCTAAGTCTTCGAGTTCCGTCAAGTACCTGTTGCGCAGTCTTGATTGTCTCGTGGATAGTTCGGGCATCAGCTTTCCTTCGTTGAGGTATTTTTTGATACCCGTGATGAGTTCTAGAGAGTTGATGGTGTCGGGTTTTTCCTCTGCAGGGTAATCTCCCACGGCGAAATCCCCTGTCATGGCCAGGATGGTCTTTATGCCAAGGCTTTCCGCCCCTAGTATCCATTTTTGCAGTCCGCTGAGGGTGGCGTCCCTACAGGTGAGATGTGCTATGGGATCGACGTCCGTTTCCTTGAGGATGCGGTGTGCGAAGGGAGCCGGATCTATCTTGACCTTGCCAACAGGATTGTTGTAAACGTTGAGGCCCGCCAAGCGGTCTAAGAATTTTAGATCCTTGATGTTCTCGATGTATCTATCGACGTTGCTCCCCCTTGGCGAGGGAACTTCGTATGTGATCGGAAAAGCGTGGTTTTTAAGTTCGTCTATGGATCTTCCCATGAATAAAAATAATCCGTCGAGTTTATTTAACGGTTATGCTGGAATCGATTCAGAAACCCAAAAGTTATAATAACAGCACTTTATTTTTGAGGTGAAATGGAGGATACTGAACCGAAGCCAATAGTGGAGAGGGGCAGTTTCGGAGATGCATGTCTGCATGAAAGTGTTGACTGCGCGTGGCTGCCCTTACTGAATAAAGGGTGTGAGGAACACCTAGCACCGCATCCTTACTGTGATCGTTGTGGTTTAGTTAGGAACATCGGTCCCGACAGAGCTAGGAAGATCGGTTGGTACGTCGAGGTGCTGTCAGAGGTCGAGAGGCATCTGAAGCACGAGTACGCGAAAGGTGGGAAGTACAAGTTGACTGAAGCTCAGAAACGGTTGATCGTGAAAGAGATGCAGGACGACGAGGTTTTTAATGACCTTTATGGAGTGCTGGCTTCTGCTCAGGAAGAACGGTTCGTGGAGATCCTCCAGAAGTACAGACCAGATCTAGAAGAGAACGAGATCGAGATATACTTTGATTAGCTGCCGGTTTGGATCGAGCCGTTGAGGCGATGAGAATAGGGTCGGCGGTAACAGTGGTAACTATGTTGATGTGTGAAAGATGAAGAAGATAAGTGTGATCATCCCGACGTTGAACGAGGTGGATGGGCTGAGAGATGTTTTGGAGAGGATGCCTTGGGATGGATTGTTGGATGAAGGTTATTCGTTGGAAGTTATAGTCGTTGACGGCGGGTCTAGAGACGGGACCGTCGAGGTTGCTGGGGGGTATGATGTTGAGCTGTTGGTCGTAGATGGTGGCAAGGCGGAAGCAGTTCGGCGCGGGTTGGAGAAGTGTTCTGGAGAGTACGTTTTTACCATCGATGGCGACGGTTCTTATCCTCCTGAAGCTTTGGTTGAGATGGTTAAGGAGTTGGAAGATGGGGTTGACATGGTTCTAGGTTCTCGTTTCTTGGGTGAGATGGATGACGGGGCCATGAGTTTCAAGAACCGCGTTGGTAACAAGATCTTGACCTGGTTGGCTAACAGGTTGTATGGAACGGACGTTACTGATCTGTGTACGGGTTTGCGAGGTTTTAGGAGGAATGAAGTTGGTGAGTTAGCTGGTCGAGGATTTGAGATCGAAGCTAGTGTTCACGGTAGTTTTGCTGGTGGGGAGTTGAGTGAAGTTGGGATCGACTACAGCGAAAGGTTCGGTAGATCTAAGTTGAAGACGTGGGACGGGGTTAAGATCGCTTGGAGGCTGCTGGCTGGTCGGTTCTAAAAGGTGGTCAAATGTTAAAGATAGTTGTACATGAAGTTAGAGGCGAGTGTCCGGTCTATTCCGAAGGCGATGTTATCGTCGTGGATGGACCTGAGATCGTTCTTGAGGATACGAACGCTCTTTGTACTCACGCT
>CAZFVW010000177.1:0-3783 GCA_964522285.1 uncultured Thermoplasmata archaeon
GTGTATCTTGAGATATAGGGCGAAGAATATCGATAGGAAAGCGGTCAGTGAAGCGACCTTGGACCATCCTTTTTTGTAGGCTGTAAAGAAGATGATGAGTTCAGATATTCCAACCAAAGCGAGTATCATCTTCCGGGATATTATATCACTTAACCGTGGGAAGGCCGTGAACCATCTACCCCAAAAGGAAACCGGACCCATGTTCAAAGTATTGGTTTGACCGGAATATTGGCTCAAGAACCAGACGCTCTTCTCACCCCACAGTAGATAGAAGAATAAGAAGATAGAAACGGTCACAGCCAGTGCCGTGAAGATATTCATGAAACCCTTTTTAAGATCCTTATCTTCCCCGATGAGATACAACGGATACAGGAAGATCCCCCATACCTTGACCGGAACGGAGAGTCCCGTAAACCATGACGAAATCTTCTCCCTATTTTTGAGCATGAAGAACACTGGAAGCAGGATCATGAACGCGACCACTGCCTCGTCCTGGTGGATGTTGGAAAGCGTCACGGGATTTACAAGAAACAAGACACCTGCGAAGAACGCCTTAGTTTTATCTCTATCTTTGAAAGTGAAGAACAGTATCAATGCATCGAATAATGTGAACAAAGAGAAATAGACCTGAAATGAAAGATAGGCTCCACCCATGCTCACCGACGGCGTCAACAAGGTCGGAGGTATCATCAAGAAGTTTATGAGAGGTGGAGGGCCGGTCTGGATATCCTCATAAAGATTCCCCCCTTCCACGATGACGAAAGCTCGCTGGTGGAACTTGGCGATATCGTTCTTATCCGCCCTGTAATAGTAACTGATGGTCCCGTTACTAGAGAACTTCTTTTCCGCGTACCATGTGACGAACCCCTCCTCTTTCGCCGTCTTCCTCAACCTTATCTTGTCTTTTTCACCGTCCATCTCATAATACACGTTGACTCTGCCAAGATGTTTCGAAGAGACGTAATCCTCTGCAGTCCAATTGAAAACTACGGTCTCCCCCTCTCCGACATCTAGCAGAAACCTGTTTTGAGATGCGTTCTCCAGGGGTATCGGCTCCGTGACAACTCCGTAACTCTTGGACGTGATCCCATCCGGACCTGCTTCTGAGGGGTAATAATCGAAATGCTGATCTTTCTGGCTGAAAGAAAGGTAGAGCGAGGCGGGGATGTAAAGGAGCAACCAGATTATCACCAGTATCACGATGAGTTTCTTTATAGAGCATTCTCTCACCATGCTGATTAAGTCTGAGATCTTCTCGCTCAGAGGTTCTGGGATATATTTCATCGCTAGCTCTTCAAATCTTCGAGTTTATATGAGTTTTTTCATCTCTTATTATTTTGAAGATGCCAGACTATGATCACTCTTATAAGTAATAGATGAAAAATAAGTAGAATCTTCGATTGTGCGACATTTTTCATCTCTCAATAATTTTGAAGATGCCAGACTATGATCACTCTTATAAGTAATAGATGAAAAATAAGTAGAATCTTCGATTGTGCGACATTTTTCATCTCTCAGTAATTTTGAAGATGCCAGCATAAGAACAGCCCGGATCGTGATGTTTCATATGTTTTTTATATATGCCCACTCAATAAGGGGGTTGTAAATGGCCATAGAACTCAGTAAAAAAGTAAAAACATTTCTGAAGGTCGTTATCAGCCTCTCTCTCATCACCTTCGTCGTCTACAGGGCCGGCCCCTACAAGATATGGGCAGAGATAGTAAAGATAAACAAGTTCTATTTCCTGGTAGTCGTAGGCATAACCATACTAAAGGTCGCCATCAG
This sequence comes from uncultured Thermoplasmata archaeon, assembly GCA_964522285.1. Taxonomy (GTDB): domain Archaea; phylum Thermoplasmatota; class Thermoplasmata; order Halarchaeoplasmatales; family Halarchaeoplasmataceae; genus CAZFVW01. Next base: position 1,786 of record CAZFVW010000177.1, read on the forward strand.
CGCAAAGAAGTGGCAGATACTTCTCAGGGCCAAGGAAGAGGTGAAAGGGTTCTTGTACGTCTGGAAGGTCTATTACATCGGCACCTTCTTCAACATGTTCTTACCGACGAATGTAGGTGGTGACGTAGTCAAGGCACACAAGATGTCCAAAGTCTCGAAAAGAGCCGTAGAGGCCTACTCTTCAGTGTTCATGGAGAGGTTCACCGGCATAGCGGCGATATTATCACTTGCACTGGTCTCTACAACCCTGTACTTTGATAGGTTGCCCTTCGAGATAGCAGCAGTTGTTTACCTTGTGTTTCTCCCATTGATGATGCTCACAACTTTGCTCATCTGGAAGAAGTCTTTGGGCCACAAGTTGATAGGAATCACCGACAGGATATTCCGAAATTTCAACCCCTTCTCCATCAAACATAAGATAAGGAAACTGTACCGCTCGGTCAATCTCTACAGAAAAAAGAAAAGAGCACTTTCCAAAGCACTAGCCATCTCTTTCGTATTCCACACGCTTCTGATAATCAGCAACTACATCTTGGCTCTATCCATAGGGATGGAAGTTAACCTACTTTATTTCTTCATTTTCATACCAATCACGGCCATACTCCTGTTCTTACCGATATCCATAAAAGGATTCGGGGTCAGAGAAGTCCTTTACATCTATTTCTTCGCCCAGGTGGGCGCTTCCACAGCGCAAGCAGTTTCATTGTCATTTTTGGTCCAATTGATAGGACTGATCAGCTCCTTGATCGGGGGTGCTGTTTACGTATCTTCCAAAGGAAAAGAACTGGAAAAGATCGATTGAAGTGCTCGGTGTCTATCTTCTCTCAACAACGAACCAGGGGACGCCATTAAGAACAGGATGCTCGGGAAGGTAAGAGTGCCCGTAGAAACCATCTTCTCCGAGATACTCTCCATGGTCGGCGCTTATCACGGTCTTACCGTCCAGAGGATCCGTCAGTTTACCTATACTTTTCAAAACAATATCTAGATTATCTTTATATGCCTTCACGAGTCCGTCGTGGCCAACTTTTCTGAGTGTCTCGTCCATGGGATTTATAGGCGGGAGATGCAGCGTTCTTACAAGTCTCCTAGTAGCCCGTCCACCTAATACTCTTCTAACTCTAGAACCGAAGAAATTCCTTACCGATCTCTTTATGTTATCGTGGGCGCCGGGATCTTTGTTCTTCGGGTTGAATGGATTGTCCATAGTAAGATACGGGAAATGCGGCTGCATGTAATGCGCGATTATCTTTTTGGACGGATATTTCTCTCTAGCTTTCAAGATCTCCTCGTTGACCACGTCCGGAAGAACGGTCCCTTTTTCATCGTCCCAACCGGTGTTCCAAACATCTATGACCTTGTAGAAGTGGTCCGCGGCCTTGAACCCGTTCACCTCTGAGAAAGAATTTACGTGTGGTGTCGTGGAAACGTAGACTATATCGTCGTATCTTCTAGTGAACGTCGCCTTGCACCATTCTGATGTGGCCACCCCGTTCTTACAGACGGCCCGAGAATGGGACTTCTTTAGACTTCCTTCCATGTGCCTGCCGTACATCTCTTTAAAAAGATCATACCTACAAGCGTCCAAGATGAGTAGATGATCCCAGTTTCCTCTATCTATTGCTTTCTTCTGGTCTATCAAGCTATCACACCTCCACCAAGAACCAGGGAACTGTTTCCAGTATCTCTCCCCCGTCGAAATCATGCCCGAACCTACCACCCTCTCCGAGCAGTTCACCGTGATCTGCGGTGATGACTGTTTTCCCCTCGAGTTCAGGTAGTAACTTTTTCACGGAGTCCAGAGCGAGCCTGAGGTTCTCCCTGTACGCCTCTTTAACACCATCGGCTCCTACCCTTCTCAGGGCGTCGTCCATGGGGCTCAGCGGCGGCAGTCGCAACATCTTCATCAACCTGATGGCCATCATATCCCCCATGATCTTCCTGGTCCTAGATACCGTACCGTTCCTCAATCTCCGGGTGAACGAGCTCCTGCTCTCC
>CAZFVW010000178.1:0-3775 GCA_964522285.1 uncultured Thermoplasmata archaeon
CAAATTTAACGTAAAAAAATTATTAAAATATTTTATCAATTTATCTGTAGTAACTGAAGTCTTTATCTAATTCGGTTATCTTTCCTCGTACGAGTTTGAAAGCAGTTATCGAAAAAATCAACGCCACTAATAAGGCCAACAGAGGTATATCTCCCGTGTAAAGTAAGCTGGCTGAAGCCAAGTAATTGAAACTACCATGCATCACAACTGCTACAAGGTAGTAAGGTAAGAACGAATGAGTTCCTTTCGTCATCGATTTAGATATCCCGAAACCAGCTACAGCACTCGCGCTCCCGTGCAGTAATGTGCTGGCGATACTCCTAACGAGAACCACCGCGATGAAAGCCTCGAACCCCTGTTGAAAATATGCCGTACTTTCATACAGCAAGTTCTCTGTGGCGGCAAACCCAAGGCCAGTAGCAGCACCAAAGATCAGCCCGTCTTCTATCTCTATTATCGAACTTTTCACCGAGAAAACTCCCAACACTTTGGTGAACTCTTCAACGATAGGTGCTACAACACAGACTATAACCAAAGTCATTATAGTCGGATTCTGAAGATTTTGGAGGGGTGCATATTCTCTCTGGATCGATTCTACCGAGAGTACTTGGATAAAGATAAGAGATAATATGACAGCCATTATGACGGCGAAGACCGCACCCCATGAAAAAGTGACAGCCAATTTTTTCCAGGATAATTTACCATATTTCTCCGAATTCCTGACCCACACGAGATAAACAAGGGAAGGAACGAAAGCTGCGGTAAGCAGGACGATTATGGTTATCAGAGTTTGTTGGTCCATCTTATCATTTTTAAGACAATATATATAATAACTTTTTTGGAGATATTAACTATTTCAGTTATCAACTTCTTTCATATCTTTTACGGCATCCTCGAGAGCATCCCGCACATCTGGGTCTGTTTCGGTCTTTTCTCTCTCTTCAAGCGATACCTTTTCTTTCTCCACATCGTGTTCTTCTTCCAATTCAGATATCTTCTTATAAAGCACCTTTACGGCTCTCTCTCTTACCCATTTATCATCGTCTTCTAGTTTCTCTCTAAGATTTGATAGCACGGACTTTCTGTCTTTTTTACTTATCTCATTCAGGTCTATGTTCTCCAACCCCTCTACGGATTTCTGTCTTATCTTCCAGCGGTCATCTTTCAATCCGTCTATCAATGAAGGTATAGATCTTTTGTCGCCTTGTTTCCCCAGAGCTACAGCTAATGCGAATTTCCGTTCATCGAACTGTTCTTCCATCGCTCCTTTCAAGGAACCTATCACTTCTTTACCACATCTAGAAAGTGCATCGGATATGGACCACAAAACTCTCGGGTTATCTTCAACTTCGATCCTATTTAAGAGTTCAACTATCGCTTTTTCACCACCTATCTCACCCAATGCTTCCGCTGAAGCGATCCTTATCGAATCATCTTCATCATGCAACTTCCCCTTGATATCCTCTACGATGGGATCGTCACCCAACTTACCAAGACTTTTTAGCACCGATTCAACAACATAACTATTTTCGTCATCCAAGAGATCTAGGAGTCTTTCCACAGAATCTCCGTCCTCTAACTCGCCTAGTGCTTTAGCGCTCTCCTCCCTAACCCTCCATATATCATCTTTCAGACCTTTGTAAAGAGTATCTAAGATATTTTCGGACATTTCATCCATATTACCCAGACCTTCCGCCACTATCATCCTTGTATCTCTATCTCCTTCTTCGAAAAGTTTTATCAGCGGTTCCTCAGCAACTTGGTTTTCTATACTGCATAAGGATCTAGCCAATTTATGGTGGAGCTCTTCTTCACCTATGAACCCCTCCAGAACTTCAACAGCTTCTTTATCACCTATCTTGCCTAGGGAGTATATTATCTTCTCTTTGATCTCGAATTCATCTTCCCCTTTCAATAGTTCTGCCAATCCTTCCACAGCTTTATCTCCACCTACTTCACCCAGTGCTATCACGGCATCATGCCTCACTTCCCAGGAACCGTCTTTTAGAACTTCTAGAAGATGTTCGACCACCTCATCTCCACCTATCTGCCCTAAAGCAAGGGCAGCGTTAGCTCTGACCAGTGATGAATCGTCTTCGAGTGCTTCTATCAGACGTGGTCTACTTTCCTCGCGCCCTAAGACACCGAGTGTTTTTGCACTATCCATCCGCTCTTCGATGTCCCCGTTTTTAAGGTGATCATAGAGTGCTTCCATATCCTCCTCTTCCTTCGCCTCGTACACACTTTTTTCAGCCATCCATCACAACCTCTTTTGTAATTCTTCCTTAAGGATACTGCTGACCTTCTCACCGTCGGCTTTACCTCTCAGTTCTTTCATCACTACACCCATGAGAGGCCCCATCGCCCCCATCTCTCTTTCTTCGACGAAATCGCTCCTGTCTTCTAAAACGCTGACGACTATCTCTCTAACATCTTCATCGCCGACACTCTCAAGTCCAGCTGATTTGACTGATTCATCGACGCTTTTTCCTTCGGCCAGCCCTTTCAGTATTTCGGGTATACCTTCTTTGGCAAAATCACCTGCGTTAAGTTTTTGGAACAACTCCATAAGTTCCTCCTCTTCTACCGAATCCACTTCGTATCCATCTTTCTCTATCTCGGGGTAATCGTGAAGGAACATATTAGCCACAGTGGATGGATTTCCGTACTCTTCTACTATCTCTTCGAAAAGCAGATCGTATCCTTTCCTGAATAACTGTCTGCTCTGCTGTCTGTTGAGATCATATTCACGCTGGTGTCTCTCTATCCGTTCTTCTGGTCTTTCCGGCAGGTCGGCTTTAAGTTCATCAAGATAATCTTCGGTCAACTTCTTCGGAGGGATATCTGTTTCTGGATACATCCGCGCTTCTCCCGAAAGAGGTCTAGAGAAACTGGTAGTTCCATCTAGATTAGCGTTCCTAGTTTCTTCCGGAACCCCCTCAAGAGCCAACTTGGCCCTTTCTATCACTTTTTCCAAAGCGTCCCTGCATTTTTCTTCGTCTTCTGTAACCAGGGCGAAGGCATCCTTCTCTCCAACATCCAGTCTCTCCGATATCTCATCGACTTCTTCATGCGTTATGCCGTATTTCGGGAGTTCGTCGCTGTGGAATATACCTGCTACACCGGTCTTTTTAGCGTAATCCGCCATCTCTGGACCGAGTAGAGCCTCTCCCTCTTCACCTCTTAGAAGTCCAGAAAATCTCGGAAGCTTTACCGCCATCACACTCTTTCCTTTCTTCAGATTACCAGCGATGATACTGCTTTCAGTGTCCTCGAATATATCCGTGATATCGATTTTATCGTCTACTACTTCAGCTCCCCTTTCACCTAACTCCTCAGCGATATCAACAAGCTTCATCTGTCTATCGATCTCGTTGGTCACATATTCCGGGAGCATGTTCAGCTCCTGGACACCCTTTATCTCGACCCTAGCACCTTTCGCTATAGAGATATTCACATCTTCTCTGATGGTCCCTAACCCCCTCTTGACCTGCCTGGTAGCTCTGAGTAACCCGCCTAATATCTGCGCAACTTCTTTCGCCTCTTCAGGAGTGTTCATGTCCGGGTCCGTGGCTATCTCTACCAGTGGTATGCCCAACCTGTCTATCCTGTAAACTTTCTCTTTCTTCTTCTTTTCGATACTCCTAGCCGCGTCTTCTTCAAGACAGATGGTCTGGATCCCGATATCTTTACCGTTAAAATCCATACAGCCGTTCATCGCTAGAAGCCCAGTCCTCTGGAACCCTGTAGTATTAGACCCGTCTATAACGATCTT
>CAZFVW010000179.1:0-3759 GCA_964522285.1 uncultured Thermoplasmata archaeon
CCAAAACATATTGGGCTATTCGAAGGAAGAGTTGATCGGTAGACAACTCTGGGAGCTCGGTTCATTCAAAGATATCGTTGAAAATAAAAAGAACCTGAGAAAACTCCAATCTCAAGGTTATGTACGGTATGAAGACCTCCCTCTTAAAACAAAGAACGGTGAAAAGGCTCAAGTCGAGTTCGTGAGCAATACTTACAAAGCTGGAGGAAAGGAAGTTATCCAGTGTAACATCAGAGATATCACCGAGAGGAAGGAAGCAGAACAAGCCCTCCAAAAGAGTGAACGAAAACACCGCATGTTATACGAGACCATGACCCAGGGGGTGGTCTATCAGGATGCCGATGGAAAGCTGCTCCGAGCTAACCCAGCTGCTGAACGTATCCTGGGTTTATCGGTCGAAGAGATGAAGGAGCGTGACTCGGAGAGTCCAGAATGGAGATCCTTGGATGAAGACGGTGAACCACTGCCAGGTAAAGATCATCCCTCGATGAAAGCACTCAGAACTGGAAAGAGGGTAAAGGGCGAAGTGATGGGCGTCTACAATCCAGAGAAAGAAGAATACCGTTGGATCAAGATTGATGCGATTCCTTTGACAGAACCTGGTGAAGAAAAGCCCAACAAGGTCTATACTATATTTTCTGATATCACCGATCGTAAGAAGAATGAAGAGGAATTGAGAAAATTCAAGAAAGCTTTAGAAACTTCCTCCGACGCCATCGGCATGGCCACCTCAGAAGGCGTACATTACTATCAAAATAAAAAATTCGACGAACTGTTCGGCGAGGTAGGTGAAGATCCGAGAAAAACACTCTTTGTAAATGAAGAGGTTGGAAAGGAAGCTTTCGAAACTATCGAAAGCGGTGAAGAGTGGAGCGGAGAGATCGAGATGTATGATAAAGACGGAGATATCATAGATATATTCCTCCGTGCTTACCCGGTTAAAAAAGATGGTGACGTGATATCTCTTGTAGGTGTCCACACGGATATAACAAAAAGAAAGAGAGCTGAAAGAGCGTTGAAAGAAACGAACCGCACCCTCAAAACTTTGATGAAGAATGTACCTGGTGTGGTTTATAGATGCAGAAACGATGAAGATTGGACCATGGAATTCATCAGCGAGGGTTTCGAAAGATTGACGAACTATCATCCTGAGGAGATCGTTGAAGGAGGAAAAATAAAATTCAACGACCTAATCCACCCCGACGACAGAGAAAGGGTCAGAGATGAAGTTCAAAAAGCGATAGATAATGATGAACCCTTCAAAGTTGAATACCGGATTTTTACATCCGATGAAGTCGAAAAATGGGTATGGGCACGTGGCCGGGCCGTAGATTATCCCGAGGATGAACCAGAGATCATCGAGGGCATCATAATGGATATCACGGAGAGGAAGGAAAACGAAAGGATGAACGCCCTCGTCAACTTCTCATTGGATCGGGCGGACATCGAGGTGTTCTGGATAACTCCTCAAGGCGAGTTTGTCTACACGAATGACACGGCCATGGAAAGGTTAGGTTACTCTGAAGAAGAGATGAACGAGATGCACGTCTGTGATGTTGATCCCGAACCGGAACACAGTAAAGAAAAGAGAGAAGAAAGATGGCAGAGATTGAAAGAAAAGAAGGTAATGACATTCGAATCAGAACACAAAACAAAAGATGGTCGTACATACCCTGTCCAGATAACCAGCCACTACTTAGATTACGAAGGGAGAGAATGCGAGTTCGCCTACGCGAAAGACATCACTGAAAGAAAAGATGCTGAAGAAGAGCTGAAGAGATATCAAAACCATCTGGAGGATCTGGTAGATAAGAGAACTCTAGAGATACAGGAAAAAGCAGAAGAATTGGAATCCTTCGCTTACTCCGTATCCCACGATCTTCGAGCCCCCTTAAGAGCAGTCCAGGGTTTCGGAAGTATCCTTCTAGATGAGAAAATAGAAGATATAGATGAGGAGAGCGCTGAATTCATCGAGAAGATGGCAGGTTCTGCGGAGAGGATGGACATATTGATACAGGACCTTCTGGATTATTCTAGGTTATCTATGGCGAAGACAGATATGAAATATTGCCCGATGGACAAGACTTTAGATAGGGTTTTAAGCAACTTACAGGATGAGATAGATAGAAAAGATGCTGAGGTAGTAGTAGATAAACCTCTACGACCGGTGATGGCTGAAGAAACTATATTGGATCAGGTCATCAGCAATCTGATCACTAACGCTATAAAATTCGTCCCAGAGGACAAGGACCCCAAAATCCAGATATGGGATGAGTTAACAAACGATCATGTAAAATTATTTATAAAGGATAATGGAATAGGTATTAACGAGGGTGACAAAGGCAACATATTCAAGATGTTCAATAGACTACACGGTGTAGAAAAATATAAAGGAACCGGTGTGGGTCTCGCCATAGTTAAAAAGGGCATGGAAAAACTAGGAGGAGATTACGGAGTAGATTCCACATCTGGCGAGGGAAGTACATTTTGGATAGAGTTGAAGAAGGCAGAAGGAAGATGATAGGATAGAGGAGAAGAGTAAAAAGAGATCGGTATTATTGGTGGAGGACGATCCTAATGATATTTTTCTTTTAAAACACGCTTTTGAGAAGATAGAAATCGATGTAAAGATCAAGACGGCTTCCAAAGGCAAAGAAGCTTTATCTTATTTAGAAAAGTTCGCGGACGAAATCGAGAAGGATGAAACTTCTCTTTCATTGATAATATTAGATCTTAAATTACCCGGGGAGTCCGGTTTCGATGTTCTCAGATGGATAAAGGATCATGACGACCTTAATCATATTCCAGTCATAATCATGTCATCTTCATCCCATGAGAAGGACATCGTGAAGAGTTACATATTAGGTGCAAATTCGTATCTAGTTAAACCGGTAAACCACGATAAACTGATCGAGATGGTTAGATCCATCAAAGATTACTGGTTCGACCTTAACGAGACGGTTGATATTCGAGGTGATACATGATGCAGCATCTTGATATCCTATTAGTGGACGATAATCCCGAAGACAGGTCATTGGCCTCACATTATCTGAAGAAGGAATTCGATGTGGATATCAAGCATGTGATAGATCAAGAAGAACTCAAAGAGGCCATGGATGATGGGGACTTCGGCATAGTCATAACAGATTATCGCTTGAGGTGGGCCAACGGGATCGAAATTTTGAAGGAAGTCAAATCTCGGTTTCCGGATACGGGAGTCATAATGTTTACAGGAACCGGCAATGAAGAGGTCGCCATCAAGGGTATGAGGATGGGTCTAGATGATTACATAATAAAATCTCCGGGCCACTTCGAGCTGTTACCATCTGCTATAATCTCGATATTAGAGAAGAAAGAACAAACCAGAAAACGGGAGAAGGCGGAGAAGATGGAAGAACTGCTGCACTCCCTCCTCCGGCACGATGTAAGAAATAAGATACAGGTGATAAGAGGCAGTATCGACCTGATGAAAGATCTCGATATGCCAGAAGAGTTGAAGTCTCATCTTTCGAAGATCGGAAAGGCCGCGGAAGAAAGCATAAGCATCATCCAGAAGGTCAGAATGTTGAGAGAGCTGGGAGAAGAAAAGGTTAGGCCGATCAACCTAAATGAGGTCCTGAGGGAAGTGGTAGATGAAAAAAGATCTATAGCCGAAGAAGATATGGCTATCGACCTTCAGTCCGGCGAAATTTCCTGTGAGATCAATGGAGGGCCACTCCTGTCAGAGCTGTTCGTTAATCTGGTAGAAAATTCTATCAA
>CAZFVW010000180.1:0-3741 GCA_964522285.1 uncultured Thermoplasmata archaeon
GGACACGAGTGAGGAGATGAATCGTTTGTTATCAGGAAGGGGAAGTTATCAGCCCAATACTGATGAAAGCGGGGAAGATGCATCTTATATGTCTTCAGAAACCTATACGGAGGGTTCTCAAACTTCCCTCTCAGAGAGTGAAGAACGAAAGATGGCAAGCTCCATAGCGAAAGTGCATCAAGCTCCAGACGCCTGGGAGAAGGGTTATAGAGGTGAAGGGATGAACATAGCTATAGTCGATACAGGGACCGATTTTTCACATGCTGATCTAGTAAATCAATGGGCAGTTGCACCTGAAGGAAATTACAGCGGAGCCGGATGGCCGGTGATGTTTGATCCTGGCAGCATGAACGCGTATCTTACAACTAATAAATCAGATGTGAACAGAACATTAGAAGGAGGATATCCCGTGGGTTACCAGGACGGCAGTAGCTCTAGGTATTCCCAGACCAATTTCACGTTTTCAACTACTGATAAACCGTTGACCATAAGGAACGAATCTATAACCAGAAGGTTTGAGAACGAATCTGCTGGTGAATCTTACTGGTTGGAAGGTGATGGCATTTATCAGGGTAAAGAAGAGCATAGGATATCTAATGTGTCATCGAAGGTCATAAAAGATAAAGAAACCGTCGATGAATCCGATGATGATATTTCAGAGCTGCAAAATACCCCTCCAGAATACACACCCGCGAAATCATCGACTTTCGGAGATGACGGATGGTACACCTTAGACAGTACCAGTCCATCTGGCGAATATAGCTCGCTTGAATTGGACAGTAACGGACATCCACACATAAGTTTTTACGATGGGACCTTCAATGAATTGAGATATACATATAAAGACGGAATGGGGTGGCACGAAGAAACGGTTGACAGCGAAGGAGATGTTGGAAAATATACTTCACTTACCTTAGACAGTAGCGATAATCCACACATCAGTTACTACGATGTTACTAATTCTTCTCTAAAATATGCGAATAAAGTAGGAGGAGGATGGAATATAACGCAAATCACGGGTCTCAATGATGATCCAAAAGGAGATCCACAGACCGTTTACGACGCTGGAAAAAATTCATCACTCGTACTCAATCCATCAGACCTTCCACGGATAACTTTTTACAATGAAACGAAGATCGGTAGTACGATCACGAAAGACTTAGGTTTCGCTTATTTGAAGGATGATGAATGGAAAATTGAAAGGGTAGATGAAGAAGAGGCAAACGACGTGGGCATGGATTCATCCCTTGCTATTGACAGCAGCAATGATTATCTTCACGTGGCTTATTATTCAGAAGATATGGGCGCTTTAAAATATGTAAAGAGAGAAGGACTTGAATGGAAAGAGCTAACATATATGTTGATAGATGGTAGTAGTGAAAATAATGATATAGGAAAATTCCCATCGATAACACTTGATGATAAAGGATACCCCGTAGTGAGCTACTATGATGAAACGAACGGTAACCTGAAATATGCGTATGCTGATAATTCGACACCGTGGACTAAGTTAGAATGGAATGTATCTACGGTTGACAACGCCAAAGGTGTAGGAAAGTACACATCTATGGGTCTTACTTCTAGTGGAAAACCCAGGATAAGTTACTACAATGCTTCTGGTGGCCGTCTTCAATTCGCTGAGTGGCACGATAAAATCAGTGGCAAACTAAGAACAAAAGATTGGCAGTTGGACGTCATTAACGAAATAGGAGACGCTGGTAAATACAGTTCGTTGGCATTGAATAGTACCGATCATCCGCATATTAGTTATTATTACGATACTAGTACTGTGTTAAAATACACTTCTAGGAATGAAACAACAGTCAGCGAATCCTCACATTGGACTGAAAAAATATTTTTCCCGGATGTAGAAGGAAAAGAGACAGGTGAGAAGATGGCAGTGACTGGATTCGATCCAGGAAGGACCGGGGGATGGATAGAAGATTTACAACTTAATATTAGGTACTCAGTTAACGCTACAAATGGAAATTTGACCAAGTGGAATTATTCAGAAATCGAGTTTATTAATGAAGATGGAGATGTAATTCCCTTGGGAATCAAACCACAAGATGGGGATAATGATACAAAGATAACAATAGATATTCTAGATCTTGGCATGACGAAAGTTAAACACGTTGAGGATATAAGCAGATTACAAATTATGTATGATCTTAGATACAATGGGACTGTTCCAGGTCCAACAGTCAGTTTTGATTACATAGACTTAGAATACGATTATACTCATTACCCGGATGTTTATCACCACAAATACATAGGGAACGAAACTGCATTTAATGGAGATAACTATACGGACGATGATTATGATTTAAAATTCATACCGGAGTACAATCTCACCGGCAGATTGACGGCATATAGCAATCATAAAGATGAGGTCACAAGGGAGCTCGCATTCAAAGGGAACAACACCAATCAAGAAGGAGATACATACCAAGCTAAGAAACATCATATCTCGGACGTTTGGGTTAGATTTATAAATGAAACGATCAATGAAGTATGGCAGCCAAAAAATTATACTGTAGATGAATACAACGGGACAATCACTTTAGAAAGAACTATACCGAACGGAAGTAGAGTGTTGATCTACTACGGATGGCACTACCCATTGATGCATAGAGTTTATCATAAATCTTTAATTAAAGGTAACAGGACGGATCAGGTCAATGATACGGTAGAATTCGACAAACATCACCTTAAGAATGTTAATATATATATAAGGGAAAACAACAGAACCCAGATATGGGAGAACCAGGATGAAAACAATTACACCCTAGATAAGATGAACGGGATTCTCAAATTGAAAACTAATCTCTCTATTGGGACGGAAATTTTCGCAGATTATGAATGGCACTATCTAAAAGCTAATATGGTGAACAACGAGACCGCCTTCGTGGGTAATGGGACATACCAAAGGGGGGATATTTACGACTTCAACGAAACGATGTTCATGGTAGATGTATATTATGAAAAGGGAGATATCTCGAAGAAATTCGCTAGGGAAAACTATACTATAAACTATGAGACAGGGAAAATGAAGTTGAAAAAGGATATCCCGAAAGACAGTTACGTCAACGTTACCTACGAGAGAAGCTTCTTCGGTTTCGATCCAAAATTGATATTAGATGAAGAAGCTGGGACCATAACACTGAACGAGAGTATAAAAAATACAAAGTTAAAAGTAACTTACCACGGATGGAAAAAATGGACCCCTGATCACTACTCCGTTGAATTTGGAGATGGTGAACTGACCATAAACGAACGGGTCAAAAAACAAGAATCCTTGACTGCAACTTACACGTGTGGAAACGGTATAACTCAGATGGATGTATCTGTTCCAAAATCACGTTACCCAGCAAATGCAACATGGGGACAGGAGAATTTTACGGCACCTTACAATGTCACCGACCTTCCAGTAACTTCACAGAGCGGTGTTTACAGGTTCGGATTATCCAAAGCTAACCACTTAGCTGATCTTTGGGAAGAACACGTGGGCATGCTCATAATAGATAGTAAAGAAGCAGGCGTGTACGACACGGTATTAGTAGATATAGACCACGATTTCGATTTCGGAGATGAAAAACCGGTCAATAAATCCAGCCCACTCGCGTTCACTGAGATAGAAGCATATACCGGTGGAGCCGGCAGTGCTATGCAAGAGATAAAGAACTACGAGTTCAGTTGGACCGGTAAAAAAGCAGAGAACGCTAACATTGGATTATCTGC
>CAZFVW010000181.1:0-3096 GCA_964522285.1 uncultured Thermoplasmata archaeon
GTGGTGATGGTGGCCACGGTTAGAGCACTAAAAAGGCAGGGTGGAGTTTCATCCAAGAAGTTGAAAGAGGAGGATCTAGAAGCGATGAAAAAAGGTCTACCCAATCTGTCCAAGCACCTGGAGAATATCCAGATGTTCGGTTTACCGGTAGTGGTAGCCATCAACAGGTTCCCAAGCGACACCCAGAAAGAGATAGATTATCTCAAGGAACTGTGTGAGAACATCGAGATCCCGCACTCTGTTGTCGAAGTCTACCAAAAAGGTGGAGAAGGTGGTATGGAACTGGCCGAGGAAGTTAAGAAGCACTGCTGTGAGAAGAACGGGAGGTTCAGGACGCTTTATTCACAAGATGAAACACCCAGAGAAAAGATAAGCAATATCGCCACCAAGATATACGGTGCTACTGATGTTGTTTACACACCGCAAGCCAAGAAAGACCTCCGATTGGTGGATAACATCGGCCTGGAGAAACTTCCGATCTGTATGGTGAAGACTCATTATTCGCTCTCGGACGACCGTAAGCTGAGGGGGAGACCAAGCGGTTTCAAGATCAAGGTCAGGGAGATCAGGATCAATTCCGGCGCCGGGTTCCTCATACCCATGGCCGGAGATATCACTACCATGCCTGGACTGCCGTCAAGACCTGCAGCGGTAGATATAGATATAGACGAAAACGGAAATATAACAGGATTGTTCTGAGGTATCAAGATGAAAGTAGAATTGTTGAACCACACACCGGACCCGGATAGGAGCGCGGCACACGCTGCTCTGACGTGCTACAGCGAAGAACTGCCAGAGAAGGAAGATATGGATGAGAAAACGATCCGCGAGATACTAGATAAGATAAAGGAGAGCGGGCACCACAGCGTTATAGAACACTCTTCGTTCACCTTCTCCATAGAGGGGGTTTCGAGAGCCCTGACACATCAACTCGTCAGGCACAGGTTGGCCTCTTACAGCCAGCAGAGCCAGCGCTACGTCGATATAGAAGAGTTCGACCCTGTGGTTCCAGATTCCATTTTAGAGAACGATAGAACCGCTGAGCTCTATGAAAATTTCATGAAAGAGGTCCAGGAGACATACAAAGAACTGAAAGAAGAGGTCCCTCTTGAAGATGCTAGATATGTCCTACCCAATGCGGCTAAAACGAACATAATAGTAACTATGAATGCGCGGGAGTTGTGGCATTTCTTTTCCATGCGGTGCTGTAGAAGAGCCCAGTGGGAGATAAGAGATATGGCCAACAGGATGCTCGAGATGGCCGAAGAGGTAGCACCGATAATCTTCGAAGACGCCGGAGCGCCGTGTGTAAGGGGACCGTGTCCAGAGAGTCCTGAGTTCTCCTGCGGGAAACCGATGAGTAAAGATAATAAAAAATAAAAAAAGAAAGGGGTTCACTTGATTTCGATCTTCTTGCCCTTCTTTTCTTCCTTCTTAGTTTCCTTCTTCGGTAGATCTATCTTCAAGATCCCGTTCTCGAATGTAGCTTCGACATCATCACTGATAACGTTCTCCGGCAGTGGTATGTTCCTGTAAAACGACTTATAGCCACGTTCGTGCCGGACGTAGTCTTCTCCCTCTTCCTTTGTCTCCTTTTTTACCTCGGCCTTCACTTTCAGATTTTCATCCGTGCACTCTAGCTCGATATCTTCCTTATCGATGCCCGGTAGTTCCGCTTCGATCATATAGTGGTCGCCTTTATCATGAACATCTAGGAGGGGCATACGGAAATCAGGTTTCGTGTACTTCCACATCTCCGTAAGTGGACTACCGAAGGGCTTTCTTATCGAGGTTTCGAACTCGTCGAACAATCTTTCCATCTCGTTCATCGGTCTGTTCATCCAGTCCGAGAAGATGTCGTATTTTCTTGGTCTCTCCGCTATATCGAATCGTTTCTTTCTCTCTTTCTCTTCTTTTGCCATCTTTACATCACCATTTCCCTCTAAGTTAGGGATTTTAGAATAGGGTGAGATGGTTATTTTAAGTTTTCTGTGGGAAGAGGGGGGGATTTAGTTAGCGTTATTTCAAAAATATATAATAAAACGTTCAATTGTTCTTTTAATCAGATATAGATTTTATTTACCAAAAGGTTTAACATCTTAAAATATAATGGCCAAAATGGTAAGATTTAAGAGTATAAATGAAATCTGGTGGATGTTAAATGAGTTCAGAGACCATAAAAAAACGCGATGACCGAAATAGTGAGAAAAATACTAGTTCCAACGGCATATATAAAAAAGGTAGCAATGGTAATTATCATGAAAAAAATAAATTAAATGACTTGACTGGGAAAGAATGGTTGTTTTTTACAAAAACCGTTTTCAGAACAAATTATCCTTCTGAATTTTCACACAATTTGAGGAAAGAGCATCACGCAAATAAACCTCCGAGATTAATGAAAGAAATAATCGAATTTTTTACTAAATCTAATCAAATTTTACTAGATCCATTTATGGGGGTCGGAGGTACTTTATTAGGAGCTTCCCTTTGCGATAGAAATGCTACAGGCATAGAAATCAATGAAAAGTGGATTCAGATATATGAAAAAGTTTGCTTAAAAAATAAGATTAATAAACAGAACGCAATACATGGTGACACCTTAAAAGTAATGGCATCCATGAAAGATGAAGGAAAAAAATTTGATTTCATTGTGACTGATCCCCCTTATAGTCCCGCTTTAGAAAAAACATTATGTGATGAGAAGTACGGGAGAGCAAATCGAAAAAGTAATCTGACCTCATTTTCCGATAATAAAAATGATTTTAGAAATAGTGATAATTTTGAAGAATACTATAGAAAGATGGAAAAAGCAGGTAAATTGATGTTTGAATTATTAAGAAATAAAAAATATATCGCTCTTATGATAAGGGATTCTTATCAAAATGGTAAATACATAAATGCTTCTTCAAAGGTAGCTGAGAGATTTGAGAATGTTGGTTTGACGTTAAAAGGTATTAAGATATGGTATCAAGTCGGGTCCCCAATGAGGCCTTATGGTTATCCATATGCATATGTCCCAAACATTATACACCACAATATATTAATATTTAGAAAAGAATAAAAGGTGATCCTTATTGACATCTAAAACTAGAACTT
>CAZFVW010000181.1:3106-3640 GCA_964522285.1 uncultured Thermoplasmata archaeon
AAATAAGAAACGAACTCAGGTTACTCTCTAAACTAAAGGGAGAAAAATGGACAGAAAAAGATGATAGGGGAAACAAAGTAACGCAACTTAAATTTGCAAATTTACTCAAAAAAAGTGAAGATTTTGAAGGTAATATCTCGGACACTAATCCTGCATTTTCAGCTCGTGATAGGTGTAGGGCTATTTGGATGCTGGGATTTGCTTATACCGATTCTGAGGGAATATTAAAAATTACTCCTGCAGGTAAAAGATTGATAGAAAACGATCGTGTGCCACAACTCTTCTTAAAACAACTTCTCAAATTTCAATTCCCCTCGTGGAAACACGGAGGCATGAGTACCCATGCATGGAGATACCCTACAGAAGATATGAATTGCCATCCATTCTTAGAAACCATGAAAGTCGTTTACAAACTAGGTGGGATTAGTAAAAAAGAGATTGCAATATTCCTGCTTCCTTCACTTAAACCAAAAGACTTCAAAGAAGCAACTAGTAAAATTAAAAATTTTACTAGTAAAATTAGCTTAAGAGTTT
>CAZFVW010000182.1:0-3626 GCA_964522285.1 uncultured Thermoplasmata archaeon
CGCGGAGGATATATCGACATCTAAAGCGGCTAATGTAGTATTACTCGGAGCACTTGCAGCAGTGTCGCCAGAACTAGATCTAGATGCACTGGAACGGAGAGTAGAAGCTGATTTCCCCGAAAAGTATATAGATATGAATCTCAAAGCCCTAGAGAAGGGATACACCGCTGTGAATGAGTAGGCGGTAGAGCTCAAGCGATAGAGCAAGATATGGGAAAACCTTAATACGAATTCAAAATCTTGGTGGTTGAGTAAAGATGCAGAACGAAGAGAACGAGGAGAAGAAGGAAGCCGAACGTAAAGAGGATATCCGAGGAGCGGAAGAGAAATTCCGACAGCTGATCCATAGACGTAACGATCTGAACGACGAGGGCAATTTCTTCCGTGAAGAACGGGATAAACTGAACGAACAGAAGAACAAGATCCGAAAAAACCTCAATAAATACAAGGATAAGAGAGATGAACTGGTCAAGAAGGCGAAAGAACACAAGAAGAAGAGGAACGAGTATCAATCTAAAGCCAAAGAACTGATCCGGTTCAAAAGGGAAAAACAGGATAAACTGGAAGATAACCTCAAAAAGAAGGTTAGTGAACTCGAGGCCGAGATCAAGAACATGGAACTGAAGCAGCAAACCACTGCGCTTTCTTTAGATAAGGAAAAAGAATTGTTGGATGAACTCAAAAGAAAGTACGAGGACCTCGAAGTCAAGAAAGATTTATTGGAACAGCAGGAAGGGATACTCGAGGAAGTCGAGAACCTCAATGACAAGATCGACGAACTCTTCCAGAATGCCGACAAGGAACACGAGAAGGTTGTTGAATACTCTGAAAAGTCTCAAGAATATCACGATAAATTGTCAGAGATATACGACCAATTGAATGAATTGAACGAAGCCTCCGACGAGATGCATCAGAAATTCCTAGAAATAAGAGAAAGGGCCGACCATTATCACCAGAGGGCCATGGAGATGAAAGGTGAGATCATCGGCATGAAGAAAAATAGGAGAGAGGAAGAGAAGAAAAGACTCCAGATGCTCCTAGAACAGAACAGGTCGGTGGAACAGGAACTCATGGACAAAGAAAAGCTCAAAGAAAAAGAAAAAGAGGCCATGGATAAACTCAGAGAGAACGGCAAGATCGAGATGTAAAAGAATAGAGAGGGATATATGATGAAGAAAGTATTGGTCACTGGAGGCTGTGGTTTCATAGGGACGAATTTCATAGATTATTTGATGGATAACACTGATTGGAAAGTATCCGTTCTAGATAACCTCAGCGTTGGTAAAATTGAATATCTTGAGAGCATAGAGAATTATTCTAGTGAGAGGATCGATTTTACAGAGGGCGACATCAGAGATGAAGATGCAGTGAGGGAAGCGATATCCGGTTGTGATATGGTGGTTCATCTCGCCGCCCAGACAGGTGTGATACCTTCTGTAGAGGATCCCATTGAAGATGCAGATATCAACATAATGGGGACTCTGAACGTGCTGAAAGCTTCTGTTGATAACGACATAGAACGTTTTGCACAAGCTTCTTCTGCAGCACCATTAGGTGAACAGGAGCAGCCGGTACACGAAGGAAAAGTCCCGAGACCGTTAGCACCTTATGGGGCCAGCAAGTTAGCCTGCGAGGGGTACTGCAGTGCTTTCGCCGGAAGCTATGGATTGCAGACCTTAGCACTTCGCTTCTCGAATGTTTACGGTCCGAACTCATGGCATAAAGGGAGTGTGGTGGCGAAATTCATCCGACAGATCTTAGATGACGAAAAGCTGACCATCTACGGGGACGGTGAACAGACAAGGGATTTTATCCACACTAAGGACATCTCTCAGGCGATTTACAGAGGTCTGACAGAGGATTTAGATGATGATTTCGAGCTGTTCCAGCTTGGTACAGGGGAGGAGACTTCAGTGAACGTGCTCTACGAGATAATCGAAGAAAAATTGGAGGAATACGATATCGATTCACCAGGTGTTATCCACGGAGAGGAGAGAGCCGGTGAGATATTGCGGAGTTACGCGGATGTATCCAAGGCGAAAGAGATGTTGGGATACGAGCCGAAGGTCGATCTGAGCGAAGGCATCGACGAGACCATCGAATGGTTCATGGAAAATTATTAAATAATCTTCCGGGGTTTTTTTTACTCTGAATATAGTTTGTATTCGATAAAGACACATTAGAAGAGGTAATATGAAGATCCTTGTTATCCCTACCACGGATTGGACCGGGCATCCCGTCCCGAACCGCCTGAATTTTATATTCGATAGGCTGGCGAAGAAACATGACGTAGATGTCTGCCATTTCAAGCTCTTCGGAGAGAAGAGGAGAGATACTGACTGTGATCTGATCCCCATGGATAAAGGAGCTGTGGGGTCCGATGTTCAAACCTATTACTTATCCAATTTCACTAGATATGGAAAGAAACTCGCCGATATAGCCGGCGATTACGACTGTATCGTTTCATCGAATATAATACCCGGAGCTATAGCTTCCATCCAGGACACACATGTTATCTTGGATTACCTGGATCATTTTCCGCAGAGTGCTTCAATGTATTACGACGGACCGTTGTCGCTGATCTCAAAGACCGCTGCTTCTTGGATCACGGATTTTAACCTGAAGAAAGCCGACGGGATAATCACCACTACGGAGATATTCAAAAAGATGTTGTCGAAAAGGACTGATGTCCCTATCCGGGTGGTTGAAAACGGTGTGGATACAGATAAGATCAAAAGAGTGAATCCAGAATATATCGAGAAACGGTTCGGATTGAAACACCCCGTTATCGGTTACGTGGGCTCCCTGGAGCGTTGGATAGATCTTGAAAGTGTCATAAAGCTGATGCCGACCATATTGAAACGTTATAAAAATACACAGCTATTCATCGTGGGCAGCAGTTTACACACCGATTTTTCCAATCATCTAAAGGATGTAGCCGAGGATATCGGTGTAGAAAAAAATATCATATTCACGGGTTTGGTTTCTTATGAACATCTAGCGAGATACATCTCAGCTATAGACGTAGGCATCAATCCAAGAGAACCGCTGATGATGAATTCTCTAACTATGGGGAGTAAGGTGCTGAACTACCTGGCCTGTGGCGTTCCCGTGTTGAACAAGAACATGCCTGCTGTAGAAGAATTATTCGGGCCAGAAGATGGTGTCTTCGGATATAGGAACGATGATGAATTCATGGGTGAACTCCATAAAGCCTTAGCTCACGAGGTCGATAGTTCGGTCGTGAAAAAATTCGATTGGGACGAACTTGCAGAGAAATACGAAAAAACTATCTATGGATTTCTAGAATAGACTCTGGATCCACCTGAATCGTACAGGCATGAAGAGACTCTTGTAACATCTTGTTCATAGGTTTTTATATCTCTAGAAAAGGTCGTATTTCCATATCTGACTTCAGGATAGTTGTTGAAATAATCGGTGAACATAAGTTGTGGCAGAGCGGGGTTTTCTAATGAGGGGTAAGGGTAACCGAAGGTCATGCCTTCGTTAGTAGTGGTGGGATAATGGGACCTTCTAGATCGGAAACTAACGGACGAGTTACTCGTAGATTCAAGATATCTGAATAAACCCTCGTGGGTATCCATGACCCATACCCGCCCACCCAT
>CAZFVW010000183.1:0-3608 GCA_964522285.1 uncultured Thermoplasmata archaeon
CTTCTCAAGCCAGGCCCTTCTAGCTACGCCTACACCGTACTTCATGTATTCCAGATGCTGCAGTCCGTGTGCATCAGTACCTAAAGATATCATTACACCTTCTTCCATAGCTCTTCTGGAACTATCTGTATCTAGATCTAATCTGATTGGGTGGCAGTTGATCTCTAGAACCACATCGTACTCTTTCGCTAGATCTATCAGTTCTCTAATATCCACTTCATAGGGTTCTCTTTCTCCTATCTTCCTTCCGGTGGGGTGGGCGAATATATCTATCAATCCAGTACTGAACGCGTCCTCGATCCTCTTCATCTGCTGTTCTCTATCCAATCTAAAATTCGAATGTACCGCTCCTAGAACTATATCTAAGGACTCCAATGTTTCAGTGTCCATATCGAGCGTGCCGTCTTTCTTGAAATCTACCTCGATACCGTTCAATATATGGATATCTAGATCTTCCTGCACCTCGTCTATCTCTTTTTTCCTATCGGATAGGTCTTCTTTCGTCAAGCCATTCGCTACTTTGAGTCCCTGGGAATGGTCTGTCAGGGCGAGATATTCGTATCCCCTATCTTGAGCACTCATCGAGATCTCCTTGATCGTATTGTGGCCGTCGCTCCAGTTAGAATGAGACTGCAGGTCGCCTTTTATATCATCTAGAGCCACCAATTCCGGTAAATCACCTTCCTGAGCAGCTTCTATCTCGCCTTTATCCTGCCTTATCTCCGGAGGTATCCACGGTAATCCAAAGGTCTCATAGACTTCTTCCTCGGTCTCTCCGGCTACTTTCTCGTCGTCATCTTTCCTGAACACGCCATACTCGTTCAGTTTGTACCCTTTATCTATCGCCATCTGCCTCAACTTTACATTGTGCTCTTTTGAGCCGGTAAAGTACTGTAGCGCTGCTCCGAAGCTATCGTTATCCACAACCCTCACATCTACCTGGATACCACTGTCCATCCTGACGCTCGTTTTTGTATCGCCCTGTACAAGAACTTCTTCAACATCTTTAAAATTCACGAATTTGTCCATTATCTTTTCATGATCTCCGGTAGTCAATATATCTACATCACCGACTGTCTCCTTGTTCCGCCTGAGACTGCCGGCCTTCTCGATCCGATCGCATACGTCCCTGAGATGCTCTATGACTTCTTCAGCTACTGGGCCTATATCGTGTAACAGATGCCTCCCAGAGGTCTTTTCGAGCATCTCTATACCGTTGCTTATCTTTTCCTCGGTCTTCTTACCGAATCCTTTCAGTTCACGTATCTCCCCGTCCTCGGCTTTTTGCTTCAGAGATTCGAGGTCCACCACTTCAAGCTCATCGTAGAGCTGTTTGGCACTTTTTGGCCCCACGCCGGGTACTTTCATCACATCCACCAACCCCGCGGGCATGTCTTCCCGAAGCTCTTCTAGATACTCCAGATCGCCCGTTTCTATTATCTCCTTTATCTTGCCCTCCATGGCTTTGCCCACGCCCTCTATATCTCTCAAATTGTCATCATCGTAAAACTCCTGGATGTCCTCCTTCATGGACTCTATGTTCCTGGCGCCCCTCCTGTATGCTCTTGGTTTGAACGAAACTCCCTGGAGTTCCAAAAGGTCTGCTATCTCGTAGAATATGTCCGCGATCTTCTTGTTGAGCATAATTTTTTAAAACCGATGAAGTTATTTTAAAATTGTCATGATTCATGAAATACATTTATATAAAATCTTGATTCTATAAGATATGATCATGATAGAACTTAAAGACTATTGTAAATCTCAAAATCAGGAGATACTGCTGCTAAAATCAGCCTTGGAACAGATGAATGAGATGGTGATCATAACAGAGGCAGATCTGGAGAACTTCGATCCGAAGATCATCTATGTGAACTCCTCTTTCCTGGAGATCACCGGTTATAGAAAGGAAGAGATCATAGGAAAAACACCTAAGATCTTGCAGGGGCCCGAGACCGATAGAAAAATGCTGCAGGATCTAAAAAGGACTCTATTGAACGGTCACACATTCCATGGTTCCACTGTAAATTACAAGAAGGACGGGACTCCGTACAACGTTGAGTGGAGCATCGCTCCGGTCAAGGACAGATCGGGAGATATTACACACTGGGTTTCTGTTCAAAGTGATATAACTGCCCACGTACAAACTCATAAAGATTTGAGAAAACAAAATAGAAAATAAAAGTGAAATCCGATATAGATTATATCGTCTCGAATAGAGTTAAAGCTTGGGTCGAAATATAACCGAGTAATATTTGAAAAGTTATTCTTTTATCATACCTGTTCCTTCACACTTAATACAGGTGCCACTCCCATTGCAGTCTCCACAGTTACCATTCCCCTCACACACCTGACAGTCTCCGGTTCCATCACATTCGAGACAGGTTCCGAATTCATTGCAATCGGGACATCTACCAGTGCCTCCACAGGTCTCACATTTTTTGAACCATCCCGATTTTCCACTGCCATCGCAATCGGGACACTCAGCCGTTCCACCGCAGGTTGAACAAGAACCGCTTCCACCGCATCCTTTGCATCTGCCGATACCGCCACATTCGCTGCAGTTCCCAGTTCCCTCACAGGTCGAGCAGTCACCGCTGCCACCGCAGTCCGGACATTCTTTCAATATCGGGATCTTGTCCTGGTAATTTCCCAAAGTATCATCGACTGCACCCTCTTTTAGAAACTCTTGGGATCCCTTCAGCAGATCGATTGCTTTCTGCTTCTCTCCCATGTTCCAGTACTTTTCAGCTTTACCGAGCCACGCCTCTTTTCGACTGCCATCTAGCTCTATTATCTTATCGAATTCAGAAGGGAGGGACTGTGCCCTCGCTTCTTCTAAAAGAGCTTCTATCTTCCTGTCCTTCCTCTCACTGTTACCGGTCTTCTCTTCTAAAATATCATAGAACTTTTTCGCCTTTTCGATCTCCCCGATATCGACTAACGTATCGGCATAATCCGCCAACAACTCCTCTTTCTCTGTTCCCTTTATCGCTTCTTCCAAAGCTTCTAAAGCCCTCTCGTCCATCCCTCTTTTTTTCAAAGCTCGATACCTGTACTCGTGTACTTTACCCTTCTTTCCACAGTACTTCAGAGCTTCGTCGTAATCCCCGAGAGCTCCTTTGTAGTCACCCTGCTTGAAAAGGGCATTACCCTTCGCTATGAACCCCTCGCAGTTCTTATCGAGTTTGAGGGCTTTCTTGGCCCACTCTTCAGCTTCATACGGATCGCCTTGGGATAAAGCGACTATGGAGAATTCGAGATAGTATCTCGGTTCATCCAGTTTTAAGTTGTAAGGTGTGTCGAATTTCTTGACCTCTTCCATCACTTCTTTGATCTCGTCAGATACCGTGTGATCGTCTAATTCCAACTCGAGCTTCATGCTGAATTCATCGAAGAGTTCCGAAACTCGTTCTTGAAGGTCGCTAGTCATGTTGTTGAGTTGTGAAAGACGATGTGTAAAATAAAAATTGCGATTGAAAACGAGAAAAAGAACATGTCAGAAAGTTAAATCTTTCTAACTTACCACTAATTCGAAATTAATTCGCCCAGCGGGACGAACCAATTTCAAAAGAAATTGGTGAGTTGCAGGAACTAAGTTCCTGCTTACG
>CAZFVW010000184.1:0-3598 GCA_964522285.1 uncultured Thermoplasmata archaeon
ATATCGTCCGACGAAAACGATTTATTTTAGGTGTTCCCGATATGAAGAAGATCCCCACAGGTATAAGCGACCTCGACTCTATAATCAAAGGAGGTTTACCCCTAGGTTCAGTGGTCCTATTATTTTCCGAGATAGGAGCCGGTGGGCAGGAATATGCATATACCGCCTCGGCTAAACTTCTAAGGGTCAAACAGAAACCCGAGAGCCTACACATGCTCCTGGGCGACGAGTGCAAAAAGTCCATACTACCCAACGAGATCCACTACCTCACATTCTCTAGAGCTAGAGAAGATATACTAGATGAAGTAAAGATGTCCTTCAACCAGGACTACTACGACGCCATCGAAGAGAACCTGAACTTCAAGGATTTCTCCAACGCATACTTCAAAAGGACCATGGTGCCCAGCGCCTGGACGGGAGAGAGTAATCCGGGCAGAATATTCTCCGATGACACAGACTCAGACCTGCTCAAAGAACTGGTCTCTTTTCTGGGAGAGAACGCGGAAGACAACATAGTGATAGTCGACTCCCTCACGGATCTGCTCACCAATAACACCATAGATAAAGACCGGCTTATCACGGTAGTCAAGGGGATGAGGAGAGCTTCGAAGAAATGGGGCGGAATAATCTACCTTCTGCTCTCCAGAGGTATCGTGGAGAAGCGGTTGGAACACCTGCTCATAGACAGCGTCGACGGTGTTCTGGGCTTCGAATGGTCTAATACACACCGCAGCTCACAACGGCAGCGCTACATGATAGTCGAAAAGTTCATGAGTGTCCTCCCCCATCTCAAGCGGGAGAAGATCGCTAGGTTCAACGCCGACGTGAGCGCTAACGACGGTTACACCGTGGTGAATTACGAGAAGATAAGATGAAATAAATTAGAGGTGGAGAGAATGGAAACGGATGAAGAAGTAAACGTAAGGGTTCCAACTGGTATAGAGGGATTAGATAAGATGTTGAACGGAGGTGTCCCCAAAGGTCACGTTTTCACGGTGATGGGATCCTTCGGGACCGGTAAGACCACGTTCTCCCTGAACTATCTGTGGGAAGGTCTGCAGAACGGCGAGAAATGTATCTTCATCTCACTGGAAGAAGACAGAGACGCGATGATAGAAACGGGACATGCCTACGGCTGGGATTTCAAGAAATATATCGACGACGAACAGTTGGTTGTGGAAAAACTATCTCCCGAGGACGCAGATGCCACGATCCACAAGATCAGCAGCGACCTGCCCGAATACATCAAGCAGTTCGGAGCCGAGAGGATCGCCATGGATTCAGTCTCACTGCTCAACATGATGAGCGACGATCCGCAGGAGAAAAGAAAACGATTGTTCAGCTTATGCCAGAAGATGAAAGAATCCGGTGCCACTACTTTACTAACGGCAGAAGTCAAGGACGATAACCCGATGAGTTCGAGAGACGGTTTAGTAGAATACACCGCCGACGGTGTCATCCTTTTAAGATACAACCTGTCAGATATGGATGAAGTCCAGATGAGTGTTCAGGTGATCAAGATGAGGCGTATCGAGCATTCCAGGAAGATAAAACCATACGAGATAACGGACAATGGGATAGTTGTCCAGACAGAAGGCGCGGTCTTCTGATATAATACGGAGCGTGAATTGATAGATGGGCGTAGCTATAGGTGACCTATTACCGAGTTCAGAGATAACTTTCGAGGAACTAGAGGGTAAGATAATCGCCATGGATGCTTACAACATAATCTACCAGTTCCTAGCGAGTATAAGGCAGAGGGACGGTCAGCCGTTGATGGATTCTGAAGGTAGGGTCACCTCACACCTTTCAGGCATACTTTACCGCAACTCGAACCTCCTCAAAGAAGGTATCAAGCCGGTCTACGTTTTCGACGGTAAACCGGATATCATGAAGGAAGGCACGCTTGAGAAGAGGAAAGAGCGGAAGGAGAAAGCGAAGAAAGAATACAAAAAAGCTCTAGATGAAGGTGACCTAGAAAAGGCTAGATCCAAAGCACAGCAGACCTCTAGGATGAGTAAAGATATAGAACAGGGGAGCAAGAAACTGCTCAGACTGATGGGGATCCCGTGCGTTCAAGCGCCGGCCGAAGGAGAGAGCCAGGGCTCTTATATGGTTCAACAGGGAGATGCCTGGGCCGTCGGCAGCCAGGATTACGATTCACTCCTTTTGGGAGCACCGAGGGTGATCAGAAATCTGACCATCAGCGGCAGGAGGAAACTGCCAGGCAGGAACGAATACAAAGATATCGTGCCGCAGATCATCTACCTCGATGATGTATTGGAGGAGAACGATATCTCCAGAGAGCAGCTAGTCGACATAGCCCTCCTTTGCGGCACAGATTACAACGAAGGTATCAAAGGCATCGGGCCGAAGCGCGGACTTAAAAAAGTTAAGAAGTTCGGTAATATAGATGAAGTCTTGAAAGAGATCGACGAAGAGATAAACAACCTAGATGTCATCAAAAAACTGTTCTTAGAACCTAAAGTAAAAAAAGATTACGAGTTCGAGTTCAAAGACCCGGATGTAGATGGTATCAAGGAATTCCTATGCGAAGAGAGGGATTTCTCGGAATCCAGGGTCATGAGTGCAGTAGAGAAAGTCGTAGAAGGTCGGGATAGAGAAAAACAGACCAGTCTTTCCAGTTTCACTTAAAAGCTAGTTCAGCAGAAATCGTCCAAGCTCGTATTGTTCACCTTGTCGTTCTCGAAGAGAGAATCTATCTGCTCGCTAAGCTGATTGACCCTTTGGGAGAGGTAGTCTGGTAGATTGTATCTCTTGACGAGGTCTAAAGAAGTCCTGAGGTATTTTTTGACTCCCCCCTTATGGATCGTTAGAGTAAGGTTGCCTCCACAGTCGCACTCACCGCTCAGAGGAGGTCTTCGATATTTCTTATTGCATTTAGTGCACCTTATCTTCTGAAGACAGAACTTGTTGAAGTTACCCATGAGGTCGGGTATGAAATGGTCGGATATGACCCGGTTCGCGACATCGGCTTCGTCCACCGCCCTTATCATCTCGGCTACCTTCAACTGTGCTTCCATCTTCTCGGTCATGGCACCCAACCGCTTGTACTTGCTGGTATCCGGACCGTGTGAGATGTCCGTGGTATCGTGGGTGAAACCGAAGCCTTCGTACTGCCCTTCCGTCCCGAGTCTCGAGGTTACGGTCTCCATTATATCGGTGAGTTCCTTCGGATCCGGGTAATCCAAAGTTTTCTGGTAAAATTCCAGCGGATACTTGAAACCGGTATCTACGTTATGCGCTTCCTTGTCGATCTCGTCGGGGTTGATCTTGGTGGTGAGAACCAGCGGTGCGTCCATCAGGCCGCCTCTTTTCTCCGGCAGGAACTTCCTAGAGAAGTTCAGAAGTCCGTCCATCAGCAGCATTACGCAGTCTTCGTCGCCGTCACAGTTTCTGCGCTTGGCCGCGTGGAAGTATGGATGTGCGTACCCCGCCCTGCCCTTTTGATAACCGATCAACCTACCGAGCACACCTCCTGAGGTATGCGGTGCTAAACCCACCAGCAGATGACCTATGAGATCATCTTTATATTCGGCGTTGTAGAAGCTTTCCATGTCGTAATACTTCTCTAAAA
>CAZFVW010000185.1:0-3579 GCA_964522285.1 uncultured Thermoplasmata archaeon
AACTACCTCCTGAAATATTGTTACCATACAATAAACCGTTCATAACATTATTCAAATACAAATTTGCACTGCTGGAATTGTGTAGATAGTTATTTCTCAATATGAAATAATCCGTAGTATTCCCGATGTAGATGCAAGAGTCATCTCCTCCTGCATCGATCTCCCATCCTTCGATAACATATGGGTCAGTTTGGCTTCCACTTCCAGAGTTCGCCTGAGCTGCCAGATCGCTATTATTGTCTATCTTTATCTGCGGATGTATTGTATAACCTTCTGCTTCATAGCTCACGAGTGTGATCGTTAATACGGAAACGAGCATCATACAAATTACAAGGGTCGATATTTTTTTCATGCTTGGTTCTCCTGAATGATAACATCAGGTTTTACTAATAGATAATCTTTTCTTCATTAGCCTGACTAAATAGTATACAAAAAATCAAAATAAGAACGATTGTTTTCAAGAACCATGAACATAGATATGTTGGTAGTCAACTGTTCCGAACTACACACTATGAGAGGAGATTCTCCCGTCCGTCGAGGAGAAGAGATGAAAGATACCGGTTTGGTTGAAAACGGAGCGATAGCAGTAGATGGAGATAAGATCATAGCAGTTGGGAAAACGGAGGACCTTAAATCTAGATATGAACCCAATAAGATCATAGATGCTTCAGGAAAAACGGTGACACCAGGGTTCATCGATCCTCACACACACCTTGTTTTTGCAGGTTTCAGAGAAGATGAATTGATAATGAAGATCGAAGGTAAGACTTACATGGAGATACTGGAAGCTGGAGGAGGGATAATGAGGACCGTTAAAGCTACAAGGGAAGCAAGCAAGACCCAACTCAAGAAGG
Source organism: uncultured Thermoplasmata archaeon (assembly GCA_964522285.1). GTDB lineage: Archaea > Thermoplasmatota > Thermoplasmata > Halarchaeoplasmatales > Halarchaeoplasmataceae > CAZFVW01. The sequence goes on from CAZFVW010000185.1 coordinate 855, forward strand.
AAGTAAAACAGCGGATGGACAGGATGCTCTCATACGGAACAACGACTGCAGAAGCAAAAAGCGGCTATGGGCTGGACAAGGATAACGAGATAAAATGCCTGGAAGTGATCCAAGAGATGGGTGAAGAGCACCCGATCGATCTGATATCTACCTACCTTGGAGCACACGCTCTTCCACCTGAATTTGATGATACTAGCGATTATATAGAATATTGTAAACAAGAAGTACTCCCAATCGTCGCTGAGAGGAGTTTAGCGGACTTCTGTGACGTGTTCTGTGAGAAAGGGGTCTTCGATGCGAAAGAAAGCAGATCGCTGCTTAAAAAGGCTAAAGAATTGGGTATGGGGTTGCGTGTACATGCAGATGAGATAAAAAATATAGGGTGCAGCACGATGGCGGCCGAACTAGATGCGATATCCTGTGAGCACATAGTGAAGACCTCGGATCAAGATATAGATAATATGGTGAAGAACGATGTTATCGGCATATCACTACCTGGAACACCGTTCATGCTCATGGATGACCATTACAGCCCTGCAAGGAAGATGATGGAAAAGGGAATGGCCTTAGCATTAGCTACAGATCTAAATCCTAATTGTTACACGGAATCCATGCAGATGATAATAACACTCGCCTGCCTCCAGATGAAGATGACAGCCCATGAGGCACTGACCGCGGCTACTGTAAACGCTGCGAAAGCAGTAGGTAGAGATGATATCGGCGTATTGCAAGAAGGGAATAAAGCTGACTTTTTAATACTAGATATACCCAATTTGATGCACATCCCATATCATTTTGGAGTGAACCTCGTCGAACAAGTCTATAAGAACGGTGAAAGAGTTGTTTGAAGTCGTTAAATGTAAAAGGAAGAAAAATATTATATCCATAGAGCTGTTGAAAACCTCAAGAAGTGAAAACAGATGAGTGATGCGAAAGAGAGTTTGAAGATATTTCTTAAAAAGGTAGAAAAGGTCCCAGATAGTCCTTATTCGATGTTGATATACGTAGGTACAGTGCTATTCTTAGCATCACCTCTCTTTTTATTGAATATGTTCGCTAATATTTGTTTCTTCAATATATTCGTAGCGGGTTTGGCAGTTCTGATACCCTACAAATTCTATAAAGAAGAAGATATTAAAAAATTAGCTGTTGCAGGCCTCATCTCTATTCTGTTGGTAAGTGTGGTCGGAACGGTTTACCACGTCAATGAACTTTACACCCAAGAACCCGGAGAACTTTCTTCTGATAATCTCTCGCAGGGTAGGGTCAACAGATTGTATGGGGATACTGATACAGTTTTCAATTTTACGGTATACGTCTCGGAAGACACAGCAGATATGAACCATTCTGTTTATTTGAACATGTCCTATCTTGGCGCGAACAATTCCTTTTCAGAACCAATTATAGATAGTCATGAGATGAAAAGACTGAACGACTCGCAAGATGGGTATCGTTACTACAAAGAATTGAATGTAGAAGAAAAACTTTACGAGCATTACTTCTCGTTGAAGAAAATAAACCAAGCCGGCAACATCACCTGGGAAGAAACTGAAAACGGTTATGGACCCTTGACCATCCCAAAAACTCAGGCATATATCGTAATATTCCCTCCCAGAGCAGTTTCACCTCTGTTACTTTACGCGTTGGGTATATCGCTGATATGGTGGAGGAAAAAGATGAAGGAGAGCCAACGATACAGCACTAGTGGATTGGAGAAAAAAGAAGAAGCACTGGAAAGTTACTGTGATAACTGCGGCTCTTTGTTATCCTCTGACGAAGAAGTATGCCCTGAATGTGGTGAACCAGTCAAAATAGAAGAAAAAGAAACCGAAGCAACCGAGGATGAGGACGAAAATAAAACTCAGGAGTTGTCATAGGTGATAAAAGAAAGGAAGATATTTTTCCTATTTTTGATGATAACTTTAGTTTACGCTTCATTGATCTTCCTCTTATCTTCGTTATCTAAACCACCCGGTGCTGAAGAGGGAAAACAGGCCATCCCTTATTTCAGCAACTTGGTACATATCACCATCTATTTCGGTTTAACATTTTTTGTATTTCACGCTATAGAATGGTATCCCGGGGGATTCAAGTACGATCAGATGTTATCGACCTTGTTGATAGTCACCCTATATGGGATCTCTGATGAGATACATCAGATATTCGTAGATGGAAGATTTTTCAGTTTCTGGGATATATTCTTCGATGCACTCGGAGCTTCATTATTGATCCTTTTAGCTCAACACTGGCCCTCTCAAAAAATATCTTTTCCTTTCATCAGGAAATAGAATAGATAACCTTTTTTAATCTGTTTACTATTTTATATCGATAATATGGATTTCGATAAAGTCGAGGTTGTTAAGGAAGAGGAGATGAACGTCATAATAGGTCAGAGTCATTTCATAAAGACGGTAGAGGATATATACGAGGCCATGGTCACGTCAGTTCCAGAGGTTAAATTCGGTATCGCTTTTTGCGAAGCTTCTGGGGACACTCTTATCAGATATGATGGAACCGATGAAAAGCTGACCGATTTAGCGGTAAAAAATGCAGGTAATATCAACGCAGGCCACATCTTTGTATTGGTCATGGAGGGAGTTTATCCGATCAATGTTCTCCCTGCGATCAAAGATGTTCAGGAAGTATGCCGTATTTATTGTGCTACAGCCAATCCAGTTGAAGTCATCGTCGCCGAAACTGACCAGGGAAGAGGTATAATGGGGGT
>CAZFVW010000186.1:0-3576 GCA_964522285.1 uncultured Thermoplasmata archaeon
GTTTCTGTTTTTCTTCTTCAGAAGTAAGTTTTTCAGATTTTACTTCTTTTTTCGGTGCGAATTTCTTGATATCTTCTATGAGCGAATCGGAATCTTCACTCACCTGATATGTATCATCATCTACTTTCGATAGGAGCTTTTCCACTCTTTTCTCTCCTTCATCCCATTCACTCAGATCAAAACCACAGTGCGGACATTCGTCTTCGTTCCCTTCTATATCCCTTTCACAATCAGGGCACTTCTTATCTTCGGACATAGTTCTGCCTTCCTCTTATATGACTATAATATGTGCGTTAGTAATAAACCTTGATGTTATCTTGTGAAGATCGGCCTCTGGACACCTTCCTTTGAAACGTAGACCATCTCCTCGTCCTCTTCGCCCAATTCTTCCTTCGCTTGGATGAATCCGTTCAATCTAGCGTTCAATAGGTCTATATGGTGTAGAGCTACAGCCTCTTCCATCCTGGGACTTCTTGCACTTCCCCATTCATAGTCGCCGTGGTGTGAAAGAACGATGTGGGATATCTTCATGGCTAGTTCTTTCGGGAATCCCGGTAACTCTTGGATCCTGTCCCTGATTATCCTCTCACATAATACTGTGTGGCCGATCAATCTTGAGTCCGTCGTCAACTCGATAGCGGCACTAACTTCGTATTCGTTCACTTTGCCGAAATCTAGGATCGTTGCACATGTGATCATCAGGTCCTTATCCAATTCAGGATACTGTCGACTTACTGAAGCTGCTGTCTTCACGTTATCAAGGGTGTGCTCCAGCAGTCCTCCGATGTAATTGTTGTTGTATCTCTTGCTGTATGGACTCTTCTTGAAGGATCCTACGAAATCTTCGTCTTCCAAGAAAGAATACACTAGTTTGGACAAGTTCTCATCTTCTATCTTGCATGTGTGATCTAACAGTTCTGAGAACATCTGGTCTACATCTTTTTTCGAGCGTGGGATAAAATCAGATGAGTTGTATTCTCCTTCCTCTAACTTCTTAAGACCGTGAAAATCATCTTCATTTATAGTGATCTGGAGTTTTCCTTTATAGCTTGAAACCAATCCGCTCACCCTGACAACATCGCCTACCTTGTAGTTCTCATAAATGGTATGGATCTTCTCCTTCTCCGGACCTCCCCAATATATCAGAGAAACGCTGCCGGTTCTATCTCCCACGACCAGTCTGAAGAACCATCCCTTTGAATACTCTTTAGGTGGGCTCCTTTCTTTGATCGCGAACAGATCATCTACTTCTCTACCCTCAACAAGCTCTTCCACGTAGGTTCCTTTTTCCATTTTTCCACAACAGCGGGGTGAGCACGGGGCGTATTATTTAAAATCTGTGATTTTCGTTTTTAAACGTCTTTCGGAAGAGAAGAAGAGTGAAATCGAAGAGGTTGTGGAAGGTGAATAACTCTTAAAAAGAAGGCATGTGAAGGGAAAGAGAAGAGTTATGAAATAACCAGGGCGGCGACTCTCTCCCTTACATGTCTGCTCACTGAATGGGATCTCAGAACCGTACTACCGATCTCGAAACCCGCATGGAAAGAGAAGTTTGGCCAGTGGTTGGGGTGCACTTGAATCGACCAAACTTCTAGGATCACTTCTAACAACCAATATAAAACGATCACTCAGACCAGAAAGATTATTTTTTTCAAAAGCTACCAAGGAATGGATTCTCTACCGTAAAGCAGATTGAATAACGGAAGGAGAAGACTATGATTTATTTATCACAGATCTAGCTCTTCTTCCTCATCCAGTTCTATTTCGTCTTCCTCGGACTCTTCAGAAGGTATTTCTTTTTTCTTCATGAAGAACACCGCTCCGGCAACAACTACGATCACCGCTCCGATTAGAGCGAAGATCCAAATCGGTAAACCGTCTTCACCGTCACTTTCAGCTTTCAGCGGTTTTTCATCCTCACCGTCCAGGATACCATCTCCGTCGGTGTCCGAGTTCATCGGATCTGTATCTAAACTGACTTCTTCACCGTCGGTCAAACCGTCACCATCTGTATCCGCAGTATTCGGATCCGTTCCCTCGTTATACTCTTCTTCATTGGTCAGACCGTCTCCATCTGCATCTTCTTGAGCATCATCGGGATCCATCGGATCCAATCCGTGTTCCTCTTCATAATCATCCGGAAGTCCGTCGCCGTCTGTGTCATCGTCGTTCTCATCAGGAATTCCATCGCCGTCCGTATCCTGCGGTAAAGCCTCTACAGTGACCGTCATCGTATCGGTCCCCTGATTACCGGCTGAGTCTTCAACGGTAAGCGTGACGTTGTATATCCCTGATGAAGTGAACTCGTAGCTTGCTTCGACTCCTGTTAGATCAAAATCCGTTATATCCGAGCTGGTCCAAACGTAACTCGTTACACCTATGTTATCACTAGAGCTAGACCCATTGAATGTGACGGTCTGTCCTTCGTCCACGGTTACATCATCACTAGCTTCTGCGGTTGGAGAGTCGTTATCCGTGATAGTCACTTCCTGAGTGGAAATAAATGCCCAATTATCCGAAGTATCCTTACCGGTTATAACATAATGCAGAGTTTCCGTCGAATCCTCCGGTAAACTTGAGATCTCGTATGTCCACAGATCACCCGAACCGCTCATGCTCTGGTTGGTGTGACCACCAGAATCGTCTCCGAACCAGTAGTTCACGAACGCAGAGCCCATACCGACGTTATCTGAGACATTGGCTTTGAAGACGAAAGGATCGCCTGTAGTACCTGTTGTATCCGTTTTATCGGTTATCAGAGGTTCATCGTTATCGATAACATCTAAAGATAAATCCAGGGTAGAGTTCCAGTTGTTGGCTGTATCATTCGCGTGGAAAGAATAGAACAACTCCGTTGCAGAACCAGATACCGTTATCGTTTTGGTGTAATTGTCACCACTCATCGACATCGAAACATTATCGTATCCACCGGTATCGAACCAGTACTCCACGAACACTCCGTCAACGCTTCTTTCGTCGGTCACGTTGACTTCGAAGGTGAAATCGTCTCCAGTCGTTGGCTGCTGGTTGGTTGAATCGATTATCTCGGGTCCATATGAGTCTTCCATCAGGGTCTTGAATTCATAATAATTGCTCCCATTATCATCCTTAGCTCTGTTACCCGATTGATCTGTGGAAAACACTTCAAAATAGTAACGTGTATCTGGTGATAAACCAGATATTGTAACCGAATGATCCGTTACCATAGACGAATCATACGCTGTAGAATTCGACGATAGGTCGGAATTAATCGAATAGTTAACTCGACTGTCGCTGGGTTCATCAGTTGTCCAGCTGACAGTAGCTGAGTCACTCGTGATAGTATCGACTGATATGGATGAGATCACGGGCGGTGTTGTGTCAGGAGCTTTGGTCTTGAACCTATAGTAATTGGTTCCGTTATCATCTTTAGCCCTATTACCGTTTTCATCAGAAGAAAACACTTCGAAATAATAGGTGGTATCGGAAGTTAATCCCGATAACTTGACCGAATGATCCGTCACCAAGGTTGAATTATACATTGTAGAATTCGACGATAGGTCGGAATTAATCGAATAGTTAACTCGACTGTCGCTG
>CAZFVW010000187.1:0-700 GCA_964522285.1 uncultured Thermoplasmata archaeon
TCCCGATGGGCTGAAGCTCTCCGTGAGATATCCGGCAGACTTGAAGAGATGCCTGGTGAAGAAGGATATCCCGCTTATCTTGCTTCTTCACTGGCCGCTTTCTACGAGAGGGCCGGTATCTGTGAAGTATACGGTGGAAGAGAGGGTTCGGTTTCCGTGATCGGTGCGGTCAGCCCTTCCGGTGGTGACTTCTCAGAACCCGTAACTCAGAACACACTCCGGATCGCTCAGGTCTTCTGGGCTCTCGATGTGGAACTGAGGAACAAGAGACATTTCCCGGCTATCAACTGGCTGAAATCATATTCTTTGTATCTAGATCAAGTAAAGGAATGGTGGAACGAGAACGTTAACGAGAAATGGCATCAACTTAGACGGGACAGCATGCGCTTGCTGGAGAAGGAATCAGAGCTTCAGGAGATCGTTCAGCTCGTAGGTCCCGACGCACTGCCCCCGGCAGATAGGTTCGCTCTACAGGCCGCAAGGGTTATCAGAGAGGACTTCCTTCAGCAGAACGCTTTCCACGACGTTGATACTTACTGTGAACCAGAGAAACAGTTCAGGATGCTGGAGATCATGATGGAATTCCACGACAAGGGTATGGAAGCGGTCGAGAAGGGTGTATCGGTAGAAGATATCAACGATATGAAGACCATCGAGCATCTGAGCAGGATGTCCAACGTTCCGTCGGAAGAGTGGGAAG
>CAZFVW010000187.1:710-3546 GCA_964522285.1 uncultured Thermoplasmata archaeon
GAAGAGAAATACGGTGATATAGAGATGAAGATGAACGAGGAATTAGAATCGATGATGGAGGGAGAATAAGATGGCTCAAGATGTTGATATTTCGAAGAAGGCCGAGTATCAGAACGTTACTGAGGTCTCAGGCCCGCTAATAGTCGTGGAAGGTATAAGTGACGTAGCTTTCAACGAGATAGCTAAGATCAAACTCCCCAGCGGTGAAGAACGTCTTGGCCAGGTTTTGGAAGCTGAAACCAATAGAGCGGTCATACAAGTGTTCGCGGGGACAAGAGGTCTGGATACGAAAGATACATCCATCCAATTCACCGGAGAGGTCATGAAATTCGGTGTTTCTAGAGAATTGTTGGGGAGGGTCTTCGATGGCGTCGGAGAACCGATAGATGAAAGTCCAGATATCATACCTGAAGAGAGGAGGAACATAAACGGAGATCCGATCAATCCATCTGCGAGGGAGTTCCCTAGAGAGTTCATCCAGACGGGCATATCAACTATCGATACGATGTTCACACTTGTAAGGGGCCAGAAACTACCGATGTTCAGTGCCAGTGGTTTACCCCATAACAACGTGGCCGCTCAGGTAGCTCGACAGGCGAAAGTACTCGGAGAGGAAGAGGAGTTCGCTGTTGTGTTCTGTGCCATGGGGATCACCTCTGAAGAAGCTAACTTCTTTATCAACGACTTCGAAAGGACTGGAGCTCTCGAGAGATCAGTTCTATTTCTTAATCTGGCCGACGATCCAGCTATCGAAAGGATAATCATCCCGAGGATGGCTCTAACAGCTGCAGAGTATCTCGCTTTTGAAGAAGGGATGCAGGTCCTGGTTATCTTGAGCGACATGACCAACTACTGTGAAGCTCTGAGAGAGATAGCCGCAGCCCGTGAAGAAGTTCCGGGAAGAAGAGGTTACCCAGGATACCTTTATACTGATCTTTCTAATATCTACGAAAGAGCGGGTAGGATACAGAACAGGGAAGGATCCATAACCATGATCCCTATATTGAGTATGCCGGACGATGATATCACTCACCCGATTCCAGATCTTACTGGATATATCACTGAAGGACAGATCGTTTTCTCGAGAGAACTTCACAGGAAAGGTATCAGACCGCCGATCACTCCAGGTGGTAGTCTGTCAAGGTTGATGCAGCAGGGTATCGGTGCTGAGAGAACGAGGGAAGATCACTCGGATGTCAGTAACCAGCTCTACGCTGCATACGCTGAAGGTAATGAATTAAGAGATCTAGTGGCCGTTGTCGGTGAAGAAGCTCTGAGCGAAAGGGACAGAAAATATCTAGAGTTCTCTGGTGAATTCGAAGAACGGTTCATCAATCAAGGAGAAGAAGAAGACAGGAGCATAGACGAATCTCTGGATCTAGCTTGGAAACTGTTGACTATCATACCGAAGCGTGAACTTAAAAGGATAGAAGAGAAATGGATCAAGAAATACTATCCTGAATAGAGTGAGCAAGGTAGAAATTATTGTTCACCTATTGTTCACCAAGTCAGTGTGAACTCGATATAATCCGCACCTTCTCTAGGGCAGTCAGTGTGCTCTATCTTACCGTTAAGTTCCAAAAGTTCCATATCCTTCTCGAGACTACCTAGAAAGTAGTTGCACACGTTCTCATCTTTTGGAAAATCGTGATATCTGATGATCGCTTTATTGCTATCCTCATCCCACTCCGCAAGTTCTAACTTTCCGAAGTCGTAGACGTGGCTCCATCCCTGCTGAGCTTTTTCTACCATCTCTTTTAATCCCTCAGCTCTTGTTAGGTATTCAAAATGGCCTAGATTCTCAGCTATATGTCGTCCTACCTCTCTCGAACGAGGGATATCATTCAAGTCTGAGCCAAAGATTTCTTCGATAGCTTCAAAAAAATCCTGAACTAATTCATATTCGACGAATTGTTTTTCACTGTAATCCTTATCTATCCCCGGTCTCCTTTCCTCCATCTTTTCCCACAGCTTATCTAGGCCCAGTACTCCCTTCTTAGCTTTAACGTAATTGATAACGTTCAATACGTGAGTAGCTCTAACATGTCTAGTCATGATCAAACTTGTAAAAATGAGAAGTGTATTTAAAAATATCCCTTTGAGGGTTTTGTGTTTTATTATCTTTTGATCCTTTTCAATGGCTTAGACAAGTGTCTTCTTGCCACTACTGGTGTTTCGTACCAACCTGGCTCTATCTCTCTTTCGACTGTTTTTGTTTCAATTTCTGATTCATCGGCTTTTTCACTGCACTTCTTACATCTGAATCCTGCGTTCTTCCCTATCGATGACATCCTTGTTTTGCAGTTGGGACAGATGGGGTTTCCTATCTTGACTACTTTTTCAGTTGTGTTCAATACCTTGATCTTCTCTATATTGATAGAACGTGGCTCTTTCCTAACTCCGCCCCAGATCATCAGTTCGTCACCGGGTATCAACCGCTTGATTACATCTCTGAAAGTTTTTGTCGGCTCGTAGGCCGCTGCCGTTACCTCTATTTCACCGTTTGAGATCTCGAAAAACACGTGGCCACCTTCTATAACCCTTGGCTCGTTGATTACTGTTCCCTTCACTTTCACGGATTCCCATGGTGTGAGTTCGGATAATCCTTTTTCCTGGATATGATCGTCGGTACCCTGGTTCGTTAAGAATATTAGCCATCTCTCTGGTTCTTCATCCTTTACCATGTGTAGAGAATTCTTGAGTTCTTCATCTTCATCTCCTCTCACTCCGTATAATACTGGACACGGTGAATTCGGCGAGATCACTTGTTTATCTAGTCTGTGGTCGTAGGTATCGAATGAATGTAGATCGGAAGAGCACAGTCTGAACTCCAGTC
>CAZFVW010000188.1:0-3513 GCA_964522285.1 uncultured Thermoplasmata archaeon
GGTGAGATACTAGATGAAGAAAGAGAGCTGGTAGAAGGCTGCGATTCAGAGATAGGCGTTATAGAGAAAAGACTATCGGAAATAGGAGTTTTTACGGATCGAGAGGCCCCTGCGGTAGAACCAGAGGACTTTTCTTTCGACGCAGGCATGTTACAGGAAGTACTGCTGGAATTGGGCAGGATAAAATTGAGAGAATCCGTGGACCACGGGAAACACATGGCCAAGGCCGTGGACAGTATAAGCGATATCAATGAGACGTTGAATATATTGTCTGAAAGGTTAAGAGACTGGTATTCACTGCACTTTCCAGAACTGTTGAATACCGTGGATAGAAATGGTTACTTCGATCTCATATCTGAACACGGGAACCGAGATGAGATATTGGAAAAGATCGGTAAGGATATCGAATCTACAGGCGGGGAGATCACGGAGGAGGAAGAAAAATTGTTCAGGTCTTTTGCCGGGGTTATAAAGGAAAAGATAAGGTTGAAGGAGGAACTGGAAGACTACGTCGAGAGCAAGATGAGAGAATACGCTCCGACGATGACTACTTTGACCGGCCCGAAGTTGGGTGGTGAGCTTATTTCAGCTGCTGGTTCTCTTAAAAAACTAGCCATGATGCCAGCCAGCACGGTTCAAGTATTGGGTGCGGAGAAATCCCTTTTCAAGCATCTGAAGAAGGGGACGCCCCCTCCGAAGCACGGGTATATCCTGCAGCATCCCTACGTTCACAAGGCGGACAAGGGAATGAGGGGGAAGGTTGCACGTGCCTTCGCGAACAAGATAGCGATAGCTGCCAGGGTGGATTATTTTGGTGACGAAGATAAAGGAGATGCACTTCGAGCTCAATTGGAAGAAAGGATCAAAAATATAAAAGAAAAAGGGAAATAACCATCTCTGGCGGTTCTGTGATACGTGGGATCTGAGTCTATAATCTTCATCTCAATGGATTATCAGGCATCTCGGGTATATCTAGCCCCGTCATCCTGTTGATCCTTAGAGGTCCCGCCCTGTATACCGGTCCCTTCCCATGGACTTCTTCGACGGGGTATCTTTCGGTTATCTTGACCCAGGGCCATATCCTCGATACGTGATCATAGTCTAAATACACTTCTTTCAGCCTTATCTGTGTCCATTCTATGAAACCGTATATCTCCGGCGGTTTTTCTTTCTCTTGTTCTCCTTCCATATCTTTCCAGTTGATCGTCGTAGAAGAGGCCTGGTAAACGTGTTTCAATACCATCACGTGCTTATCGAATTCGGAAAGCGTCCCTCCGAAAGTCACCCCATCATCCATCACTACGAGTAAACTGGAGTCCTTCAACTCTTCGAGTTTGGATTTGATCAATCCTTCTATCATCTATATCACCCGTATAATATAGGTCTCCGCCCATACTAATAATTTGTTGAAAGTTGAAAGGCGAATTCTGTGGTATACGCGGATGTCGTTGACTTGGTAACATATTCACCAACGCCCCTCGATATGATACATATGACAAAAATATTATAACACGTAAAGTATATACCCCTAGGAACCGAAGTGATAGATTCGGACGAAAACGTGGTGACGGAGAGATGAAAAATCGAATAGTGAAAGTTTGGACATCTATAATGATTATACTTTTTCTATTGATAGCTGTATCATCTTTGACTACATCATCTAATTCCAGTATGTTTCAAGGTGGGTTAAAGCACGATGGTCAGAGCCCATACGAGATAAATGAAACAGACGGATCTAATGACTGGACGTTTCAAGCCGATAACGGGATATCTTCACAGCCTGTGGTTGGAGAGGATGGGACGATCTACATTACAACTGGTTTTGTAGACGATGAAGGTAGTTTATACGCTATAGATCCAGATGGAACTGAGAAGTGGATGTTTACGCCATCTCCACCGTCTCCGATTAGAGCAACTCCTGTGACAGACGGGAACGGAACCATCTATTTTGGGTCGAAAAATCATAATTTGTATGCTGTAAATTCAGATGGATCTGAAAAATGGCATTTTGATACCGGTGGTGCAATATATTCTTCACCCGTCATCGATGAGGAAGGAAATATCTACGTAGGTTCTGGTAAGACCAATGAGTGGGGTTCTCTATATGCATTAAATCCAAACGGTTCGAGGAAGTGGAATTTTTCAACTTCAGATGTAGTTGCAACTTCACCAGCTATTAACGAAGGGGTAATCTATATTACCTGTGATGATGGAAAAGTATATGCTCTAGAAAAAGATGGAACTAAGAAATGGATGTATGATATGGGATATTGTACTTCATCATCACCTACTATCGGACCTGAAGGGACGATCTATTTTGGTTCTGACGATAACAAGCTACACGCCTTGAACCCTGATGGAACAATTAAATGGAAGTTTTCAACCGAGGGTTACATCTCTTCCTCTCCTGCCGTTGCTAAAGATGGGACGATATATGTTGGTACCTCAATCAAAGGTCAAATCAAGAAAGGCGTAACCCTTTATGCGATCGATCCCGATGGTGAGAAAAAATGGGCATTTGGAGACAGTGGTGTAGTTAGCTCATCTCCAGTCATAAGTAAAAATGGTATAATTCTCGTTGGATCGACGGATTTTAAGCTTTTCGCAGTTAATCCAGATGGAACCAAAAGATGGAGTTATGCTACAGAAGGACCATTATGGGAATCACCTAAGATAGGTCCTGACGGTACAGTTTACATCGGATCTGATGATACTAAATTATATGCTATCCACGGAGGGAATGATGTCGAAGTGGATAATAATGAAGAATCTAATCCGATGCCAAATTTTTCCTTCATCTCACTAACGGCAATATTCGTATCAACTACTGTATTTTATCATTGGTGGAAAGATGAGAACAGGGATAGTCAGCGATAATTCCTATATTGACGATTCAGTAGAAGAACATACCGAATACGAGTACTTCGTAAAAGCTGGCAATTCGGCTTTGAACTGGGGACCTTCCTCGGATGTATTGATGATCAATACTACGAAATTTTTCTTAGATGGTTATTATTCTTCCTCTGATGATAGAGTCGAACTTTATTGGACATCTCTAGATGAAGCCGAATCATATAGGGTTTACAGAGATGGATCCGTATATGCTAAAGGTATCACAGACACAAAATTTTATGATCATTTAATCTACACTACCACTTACGAGTATTACGTCCAGGCGGTCTATCCAGACGGAACTTTAGGACAGATCACGAATAAAATCTACGTTAGTGTCGGTTTAGACGGTTCTGAACCATTGAGTGAAGACGAGAGTACTATCCAGTCTTCTTCAACATCCACGGAAACCGACACTCCGCTCGTCCGCTACACCCATCCCCGCTCGGGCGGATGCTGTGGTGGTGGGGGATGCGGCGGATCCAGCAGTGTCTTTACTGACCACCCGATCTCCATGAAGATAAACGGCCAAAAATATTATTACTTATTTGACGGATTAGGTTCCGTAACCGAGGTGATCAACTCGAACGAAGAAGTGGTGAATAGATACAGGTACACGCC
>CAZFVW010000189.1:0-3498 GCA_964522285.1 uncultured Thermoplasmata archaeon
CTGTAGTGTCTTAGGTAATCCGCTGAGAGCTGCTGAGTTCAGCTGTATCAGATCCCACGGATGGACCGCATCTATCCAGGTGGAATCCGTCAGTATCCCTGTCAACTTTTCATCCTTTTGTAATCTCTGAAGAACAGAAGTTATGTCATACCTCTGAACTTCGATCATCTCCTTTATGTAATCGAATATGTCTGGAGCGAACGAATATATCCCCGTAGATATAAGGTGGCTCGGACTCTTTTCCGGCTTCTCTACTATCTCTTTTACCTCCCCGTTAGTAAGAGTGACAACACCGTATTTCGAGGGTTCATCGCTGTTCGTTATCAGTACCGAATACTCACCGCGTTCCTCTAGAAAATCGGTTACCGTCTGGCTGGAGATAACGTTGTCTCCTGGAAGCACTAGGAATTCATCATCTATCTCGTCTTCGGCCTGAAGTAAAGCGTGGGCCGTCCCCAGCTGTTTCCACTCTGTGACGTAATCGATTTTAGCACCAAACTCCTCTCCGTTCTTGAAATGTGACATTATCCTTTCCCTTCTATAGCCCACGACCATTATGATATCCGTTATCCCATTATCAACTAAAGAATTCACTATGAACTCTAAGATCGGTTTGTTGGCTACGGGTATCATCACTTTAGGTTCAGAGACCGTGAACGGACGTAATCTAGTTCCCTCTCCGGCTGCCAGTATTACAGCTTTCATGATTTAACTATTAAGTGTAACGAATATAAGAGTTTTGTTCATCTATTCATTCGATATATATCGCGGGTTTCCTCGGTTCAGCGTACCTTCTTTTACCCGCTGGATCGTTTATATCTTCTTCATCCGGCCCGTATATCGTTACTTCTGCATCGAATTCACTCTCTAAGAACTTCTTGCCATCCCTCAATATCTCGGTCTCGTCCATCTCGACCTTCCATGTATCTCTTTCACCCTTCTTCTTTATCTCCGAGATCATGTTCTGGGCGAAGGAAGATATCTTCTTCGAGGAGGCGTCTAATTCTTTAACGAGTTCGCCCATCACGCCCATCCCTTTCTCGGGATTATCCAATATCATGGCGAGGGCTTTCTGTTTCCATCCGGGTGCGACGTACAGATATACCTTATCCCCCTGGACATCTGCGACATCCATTATCTGCTTGATATCGTCCATCGTATCTATCAGGTATCTTTCTCTAGCTTCCGCTTCTTCATCTATAGCACCTTGATCTACATCGGGGAGACCTTCTTCAACCACGAATCCGATATCCCACAGATCCGATAACTCCTCGGCGATATGTGGTGTGTAGGGTGCCATCAACCTGGTCAGTTTCTCACCTATCTCGTCTAACAGTTCTGCGTTCTCCCCGCCACGTCTCAGATACCACCTGATCTCTGAAGGTATGTCGTAGAAGACAACGCTGGCGGATTTTCTCAAGCTGTATTCATCCATGAGCTCTTTAGCTTCTTTAACAGACCTGTTGAATCTCGATGATAGATAGGCGTCGACATCCGACTTTCCGCCGTCGATCTCTGCCATCTCGTTAACGAGTCTCCAGATACTGTTCAGTTTCTTCCTGTAGTTGAAGGCTTCGTCTTCGGTCCACTCTTTGTCAACGAAGGGACTGGAAGAGTGTGTGTAGAACAACCTTAACGTGTCGACACCGTACTTCTCAGCGGCGTCGGGTATCGGCTCTGCGCCTCCCTTGGATTTCGATATTTTACTGCCTCTACCGACCAACCACCAGTTGACGAAGATACCTCTAGGCCAGCCCTGTTGGTTCAATATCCCGACATGGTTCATCAAGAATACCGGGAAGTGCACGGTCATGTGTTCTTTCCCGCCCAAGTTCAGGTTCAGTGGATACCAATATTGGAAGTCCTTGCGTATCTCCTCGATCTTCTCTTCGGATGATCCGGTTTCTTTCGCTACCTTTGATGCCTCACCTTCTCCCAAGTAAACATAGTCGAAGAATGACTCTGTCATCTGTTCGGCTTCTATCTCTCCCTGGTTGTAATGTTTAGCTATGATGTAGAAAGCGGGATAAAGTGTTGAATCGGCTATGGCCTCGATGACCCAATCGTCGTCGAATGGGAACTCCGTGCCCATCCAGTTACCCAACCTGGCGCATGAACGATCCTGGAACCACTCGATGGTATCGGGTAGGTTATCCGCATAACTCTGGGGCTTGATCATCATGTCTTTAGCGTGTTCTCTGCTCTTCTCGGTTAACTTTTCATCTGAATACCTGATGAACCACTGGTCCGGTATCTTTCCAACCACAACTTTCCCACCGCATCTGCAGACCACCTCCTCGGAGAGGTCGTACATGATATCCGCCTCCCCGGATCCTATCATGTCTTCCTTCATCTTCTCTTTGGCTTCCTGTACTCTAAGCCCTTCGTATTCACCGCATGAAGGCAGCATGGTCCCTGTGTGAAATCCAGCCTTGTAGATCTTCTGTGTAGCTTCTTCCAGCTTCTCTTCATCTTCCTGGCTCTCTATGCCCATATCTTCGATGATCTTCTCAGCCGGAGCTTTACCCCACTCCTTTGACTCGATGATCTGGATCGGTTCTACGTCTTGGATCTTGTCTTTAAGATCGTACTTCTCCAGCACTTCTTCGTTCTCTTTGATATCTTTAAGAGCGATCCAGTCATAGGGTGCGTCGCTTGGCACGCTAGTGACTATCCCCGTGGCTACATCTGAACTCGTGAATGAAGCTGGGAGTATGATTATGTCTTTGTGTATGGCCGGAGCCGTGGCGTAGTTCCCAATCATCTCTTCTCCTTTTATGGTATCTACTACCTCGACTTCGTCTTTCTGGTAACTCAACTTATCGGCAGCTTCTTCGCTCAATATCCACTCTTCTCCGTCGACCTTTGCAACGACGTATTCTTCCTCTGGATCTACCCACAGATTGGTTTGACCGAAGACGGTCTCCGGTCTCAGAGTTGCCGCGGTGATGTACCTGCCGTCGTATTCGAACTTGAGTACCGTGTATTCCTGCTTCTCGGCAGTACCCCCTTTAGAGAGGTCCGTTTCCGAAGGATCCACGGCTACCGGTCCGCATTCGACACACTCTGTCCCGAAGTACGGTTTCTGAGTAAGCAACCCCCTCTTTTTCAGTTTCTTGAACTGCCACGTTATGAACTGCTTGTAATCTTCTCTGGTGGTGTAAGTAAAGTAATCGAAATCTATGCTTATACCGAACTTCTTCCAGTAATCTTCTATGTAGACCTCGTTGAAGTAAGATACGAGTTCTTCTGGATCCTTCAATCTCTCGATATCTTCTTCATCGGCCCCGTTCCTAAGCATGTAATCGATCTTTTTCTGGTTTCCATCTTCCAACTGCTTGGACAGACTGATAGCCTGGTTGCCCGTTGGATGTGTTCCCGTGGGGAACAGTACATTGTATCCGTCCATGGACTTGTACCTGGCGATGATATCCGTATAAGTGTAACAGCGCATGTGTCCGAGGTGTAGGAATCCTGAAACTCCTGGATAAGCGAAGA
>CAZFVW010000190.1:0-3464 GCA_964522285.1 uncultured Thermoplasmata archaeon
CGTTAACCTCTCCCGGAGAGATCTCGTAGATTTAGTAGGTAACGAACTACAAGGAGATTATTATTCCCTGAACCGTACGTTCCATACAGAACGCGGGCCGTGGGCTCAAGCGGGTTGGGCATTTTCTGACGGCTCTTATAATCCACGTCCAGAGGTGAAATATTCGGTTTCCAATGCTTCGTCTGTGGAGATATATTACACAGATGATGGTGGAAATACCTGGACCCTGTGGGGGACAGATGACAACGCTAACGGGTCATGGATACCCGACACCGGCCTACCTGCGTCGGGCACCTACAACTGGAACTGCAGAGCCATGGGATATGTCAACGAACCCGTACCAGATGGATCAGAATTCGTTGAATCCGAAGATTATCTACTGATGGAAAGCTCTGAAACTGTAGAGATCAAATCGACGATCCCTGGAGACGGAGAAACTGGTGTTGGTTTGAACGGAGGTACCTACGCCATAGAGTTCACTGTCGACATGCAGAAGAAAGGAACGCCGGATTCTAACCTGCCAAATGTAAGCTGGTCGTGGAGATATGACGGGAGATGGTTGAACGGCACATATGATGGATTGGAGCCATCCACTACTTACTACGTTGACTTGGAAGGCGATGAATTCCAAAGCATATCAGGTTCATATCTGACCGGAGATATGAACAACACTTTCACCACTCGATCAGAAGATGAAACTCCTACAGGTAGTATATCAGGAAAGGTGACGGATGAGAACGGCGACCCTATATCTGGGGCTACCGTTACTATCCCTGGAACAGATATCACTACCACGACCGATGAAAACGGAAATTATTTGCTAGAAGATGTACCGGAAGGGCAACAAACAGTAAAGATCACACATCCTGACTACGACGATCGAGAAGAGAGTGTTGACGTGAGCGAAGGAGAGACCGCTGAAACTGAACAGAATACGATGAACGATAGAGAAGATGGTGGCGATATGATGTCTATCCTACCGATCATACTCATCATCGTGATAGTCGTTGTAGCAACGGCTGTGTTCATCATGATGAGGAAGGGTAAATCCATCGAAAATGAAGAAGGACCTGAAGCCAGGCAAGAAGAAGAGGTAACAGATATCGAAGATGAACTGTACGAAGGCGATGTGGAGGAGTTCGAAGAAGAATTCTAGATGCGGCAGTCTTGAAGATGGCGCTATATTTCGACTATCATATAGTCACATGCCTTTCGAGCCAAACGCATTCGTGATCATATTCATCATCGACCTTCTCCATCAGCTTTTTGATTCCAAGAGTTTCAGTTGCATAATGGCCGCCGTATATCAGCGGAAAATCCATGTTCATCGACTCTAGAAAATACATGTATTGTTTCTCTCCAGATATGAACAGATCGACTCCAATTTCATGGGCCTCTGATAGAGCCATACCTCCTTTACCCGTCATTATTGCTACTTTTTTAACTTCCCGTTCCGGTTTAAGGACGAAGGGGTCGCTTTTCAAATTGGCGGACATGACCTCGGCGATCTCCTCAACTTTTTTCGGTTTCGGCAGTTCCGCGATAAGAGAAACTTCCGTTCCATTGTATTCCATGAAAGTCTCTACAGGTTCGGCCCCGATAAGCTCGGCTAGAAGGACGTTGTTGCCTATCTCGGGGTGAACATCTAAGGGGAGATGGCATGCGTACAAAGCCAAATCGTTTTTTAGAAACGATGATAATATGTCATAATTTGAACCAGTTACACTTTTTATCCCACCCCAGATGAGGCCGTGGTGGGTGAAAAGTATGTCACAGTTCTTTTCTACCGCTCTTTCGATGATATCTCGGGAAGGGTCGACGGAAAAAGCTAGTTTTTCTATGGTCGTATCCGCATCTATCTGTACCCCGTTCACTGTATCGTCGTCTATCTCCGCTATGTTCAGATATTCATTCAGCTTTTGTACCAACAGACTTTTGCTTATCATCTTATCTTCTCTCTTCGCCTCTCGAGTTATCATCTCGCAGTAGTTAATTATTATGATAAAATAGGAAAAGATTATTTTAACAAGCATGGAGATTGATATCTGATGCATCCGATAATCCATGTTTCCGTCTCGATCTTAATCGGTTTAGCCCTGATGCTGCATTACAAACACAGATATTCAGCAGTTATCGTATCTTCGATATTCGTCAACGGCATGATCGATTCGGACGTGATTTTCATCAGCATGGGTCTATTCGAGAAAAGGATCTTTTCGACCAGTATCACCATGGTATATCTCCCCCTCGGGTTGCTTCTTTTTTCATACATGTATGAAAGGAGATCCGCCAGTAGTTTGAAAACCAGATTATCCCTTATGGTGGTCCTCATAGGTCTTAGCCACTTGGTACTAGATACTTTCTCGATGGAAACGGTATACCTTTACTACCCCTTCAGTCTGGAACAGTATCATATGAATCAGTATCTGCTACCTTATGTAGCCATGATCTTTGTGGGATTGGTCATCGCTGTTAATCTCATGGAAACTCAGATATACAACGCGAAAGAGGGTAAAGGGAAAGGGCCTAAGGTCTCTGGGGATGTTTCACCGTTCTTGTCCAAATATAAGAAGAGATTGAAGGAAATGAAAGGGGATGAAGACGAAGGGTTTTATCTTTGAAATGTAAGATGAATCCTATTCGAAAATTATTTCTATTTTCGTTCATTAACATACTCGGTGATATAAAATGAAATACTTGTTCTCGGTCGATATTGAAGGGGTCTCTGGTATAGTTGCGCCTAAGCAGGGCTCTATGGATTCTGAAGAGTATAAAAGAGCTAGGAAACTAATGACAAAGGAAGCGAACGCTGCGGCGTTAGGGGCATACGACGCCGGGGCTGATGAAGTCATCATAAATGATTCTCACGGCAGCATGAGGAACATCATCGTAGAGAAGTTGGATGAAAGAGTAGAGTTGATTAGCGGCAGGCCCAAGGTCTTGTCGATGATGGAAGGGCTAGATGAGGAGGTCGGTGGCGTTGGATACATAGGATACCACGGTTCCAGCGGCAGCTATGGAACGTTATCGCACACCTATTCGAGTTCAGTGGTAGATCATGTAAAGGTCGATGGTGAAGTGGTCGGCGAATTCGCTCTGAATTCCTTCTTGGCAGGAGAAAGGGACATACCTGTATTCTTCATCTCGGGGGATCAAGAAGCTATCCGTGAGGCGGAGAAATTCTACAGAGATATCCCCCACGTTCTAACTAAAACGTCCAAGGGCAGATACAGTGCGAAACTAAGACATCCTAAAGTCGTCCGTGAAGAGATAAGAGAAACCGTGAAGGAGAACATCAGCTTGGGCAAGAAAAAAGTTATCTCCACGAAGGTAACTGCTCTGGAAGTCCGGTTCAAAGATGCAGGTATGGTCGACAATCTAGAACTCCTCCCGAGCATAGAAAGGACCGGTCCGAAGGAATTCTTGATAGATACAGGTGATTTCGATACTAATTATAGGGTGTT
>CAZFVW010000191.1:0-3464 GCA_964522285.1 uncultured Thermoplasmata archaeon
ACTCGGTCTTTATGTCGATCTTCTTGAAATGGTGATCTTTAGTTATGACTACAAAATCGTTCTCCTTGGCCTGTGCGGCTATCAAGAGATCTGCCAGAGGGATCTTATCACCTTCATCATCCGTTTCTATCTTCAGGTCAGTGAGTTCCCTAGCCGTCTTTTTCGTGGCTTCTAAAACTTTGAAGTTCTCGATGAATTCTCTAGCCTCGCTGTTTTCCAATCCCTGCCGTTTGATACCTTCTAAAAGTTCGAAATAAGATATGAATGATAGGAAACCAGGAGATTCGTACTTTCTTTTTATCTCTCTCAATCGTTCCATCGTATGCTCGTCTTTCCTCTCTATATCGATGATCACAGATGTATCAAAGATCAACATCTCTAAAACCCCTTTCTTCCCTCAACCTTTCTACTTCTTGTTTCAATCCTTTCGCTTCCTCTTCATCTAGTAATTTCTTTTCCGAAAAGATGGCATCCCAGAATCCCTCGGTTTCTTTCTCGGATTCTTTCAGTATCACCTTGAAGTAAGTCCCTAATGAAACATCGGCTCGAGCCGCTCTACTCTTGAACCTAGACCAGTCCTCTTCATCGACGTTCTTGATGGTTTTGATGGCCATGTAAGTAATACAGTTATACTAGTATTTATGTTTGACCATCCGCCGCCTATTACGTGACGAAAACTGTTCAAATATCTCTCGTTCTGTATCTCCCTAATTCCAGGACGGTGATTCTTCCTTCAAGATCATCAACATCGATGGTTTCAATAAACTCTCTCAATTTCTCGGTGATCTGTTTTCCAGTAAAATCATGAGGTAATCTTATAACAAGAACTCCATGGTGAGAACCTTGAGGATACAGTAAAATATTCCCAAAATCTAGATCTCTACTGATAAGTATAGAATCATGTTCTCTAGCATATTCCGCTACTTTAGTATCAGAACTCCCCCGTAAACCAACAGTCCTAACGTGCTCGACTTCGTGACCTAAATCCTTCAACATCTTAGCTGAAGAAAAAGGTATGTTCTCATCTAGAAAAAATTTCATGTTTAAGCCCTATACGCTGGTACGTCTCTAACCACTTCTCCTTTGACCATACCTGCCACATATCTGATAACCGCTCTGATCTCTTCATCCGATAATCCATATTCTTCTTTGATATCTTCGTAAGTCATGCCGCCTTCTAACATCCCTAAAACTTCGTCAACAGTGATCCGGGTTCCTTTTATCACGGGTTTGCCGTGCCTGACATCCTCATCTATCACGATCTCTGCCATCAGTTAATCTATCGGCTCTCAATCTATTTAAATCCATCGAATGATTTAGGATATCGAAGAGCACTGAATGATATCGATTACATACCTTTCCGGTTGTATCCGGAAAGATAGGCGGATAACTTTACGTTTACGATAGCAAAGATGATCGATGGCAAAATTTATAACTTTTGACATAAATGCACATATAATGACAATAACCGCGAAAAACGGCAGGATCTATCTCCCTAAGGAAGTACGGGAAAGATACGGAGAACGTTTCCGGATGATCGAGTGTAAAGACCGTATCATCTTACTGCCAGTATCCAAAGATCCGCTGAAGAAACTTAGAAGTGAGTGGAAGGACGTAGAGAAGTCGGTAAAAGAATTAAAAGAAGAGGCTCTGAAAGAAGGGGTAGAGGAAGCGGGGAGATGATCATGTACGTTGACCTCGATTTTATCCTAGCTCTCATAAAAGAAGATGACTGGCTCGGTAAGAACGCCGAGAAGATCTATCACGAACACAAAGAAGAGCTGTGGACTTCCGATCTCACCCTGTTAGAACTGATGCTCGTTGCTTATCGGGAGGGAAAAAACATCGTAACCACATTAGCTAACGCCGAGGCTCTTTTAGAAGTGAGAGGTGAACCGGACGATATCTTGGCAGCTGCAAATTACGTAGAACACGAAGGTATGACGCCTTTCGACGCGGCCCACCTAGTAAAAGCAGGTGAGGACGCAATCGTTTCTAGCGACGATTCTTACGATAGGTTCGCTGAAAGGATCAAATTGGAGGAAAAACGATAGAGACTAAAAGAATATCTATCCACTCTCGATCACCCTCTCTTTCCTAAGTTCCCAGTGTTCCTCCAAACGAGGTTTCAGATCGTGGTATGTGCGAGCTATCTTCACTTCTACATCCGCTCTTTCACCGGGACTAGATTCGTACAAGACCACACCCTTCTGTATAACTCTGAATTGGAAAGCGGGTGGAGCGCTGTTCAGAGCCCGAACGTCTAACTCAGCAGATACATCAGCTTCTTCTCGTATCTCCATCGCTATTCATAATTCTTAGGCTCCCTCAGAGCTGCACAATATTCCTCTTAACATAGTTCTCTAACAACTTTCTCCATATTTTAACTTCGATATTATCGAGCAAATTATAGTAATAGGTCTACTATTTTAAAAGTTTTACAAATAATAGTTGAGTTAAAGCGAACAAGCGTGATACTACAAAACATGTCTACCGTAAAGTGATGTCTACAGTGATAATAAGTCATTTTTTACTTTCTGTATTTTCCATCTGGAGTGTGGAAATATCTGCTATCCACTGAAAATGTTTAGTATTCTGCGTCAGAACTTTCTCGTTTTCTCTTATAGCTATGCCAGAGATCATCAAGTCCGGTGGATCCACTCTTTTCCCCTCTTTGCAGAGCTTTCCATCTATTCTATCCGATCTTTAAAGTGGTATATCTCGAAAAAACCTTTATACCTATTTTCTATTGTACCTTTAGTGATATTAGATGGCTCGCAGAAGCAGTTCCAAGAACAAGGGTAAACAAAGGAAGAAGGCTGCCCAGAAGAAGGCGGACAAGGCAGACATGCTCAAGAAACAGGCCAAGTACGAGAAAAAGGCGGCTAAAGAAGAAAAGAAGATAGCCAAGTACGAAACCAAGATCAAGAAATATAGAGACAAGATCAAAAAGCACAAGAAGAAAAAGCAGGACTATCTCAAGAAGGCGAAACAGAAGGGACCCAGCAGGTCTAAGAGATAGATAACGCAAAGATTTTCCAACCCTTACCTTTTTATTTTTTATCCCCAAAAGTATTTGTATTTCTGTTTTTATATAGTGCTGGTGAAAGATATGGCAAAAAATAACAGCCGTAAAGCTAAAGGCAAGCAGATGAAAGAATCCGCTCAGAAGAAAGCGGATAGGGCAAAACAGTTGAAGAGTTCAGCAAAATACGAGAAGAAGGCAGGGAAGCAGGAAGAGAAGATCGGTAAATATCAAGATAAGATCAGGAAATACAAGAAGAAGATCAAAGATTATCAACAGAAGATAAAGGAAGCTGAATCTAAGAAGAGAGAATACCTCCAGAAATCTAAAACTTCATAAAACCTATTCCTTTTTTAGTTCTTCTATTATCTCTTCAGCACGGTCGACTCTCACTTTTCCCTCGTCTATCATACGGTGGGCAACTTCTTCCACAACCTCT
>CAZFVW010000192.1:0-928 GCA_964522285.1 uncultured Thermoplasmata archaeon
TTTTTCATCAAAAAATTTTCTAGCTCTATAAAGCGCAAAAAGTGTCGGCACAGAGGCAGAATTCTTAACAAATTTAAGAGAAGCTCCCGTGGCTCCTGGTCTTCCGTCGATAGTTATAAAGTCCGGTTCAGCATAAGTCGCTATTTCCAGATCTGCTTCGATGTGACCCGCAGCTACCTTTATCCCGATCGGCTATCCTTCTGATCTCTCTCTCAGCCAACTCACTTTTTCCTTTAGATCGTCTTTATCATTGATATCGTCAAATCGTGCTGGACTTATGATATCTTTTTTTTCCGGGAAACCTCTTTTCTCCGCGATCTCTTTAGTCACTTTTTTCGCAGATAATTCTCCACCCATACCGGGTTTTGTAGACTGCCCGATCTTTATTTCGATAGCATCGACTTCTTCTAAGTTTTCATCACTCATACTATATTCATTCGGTACGTACTCGAATATGTACTTGTGCGCGAAATCCATAGATTCCTTCACTAATCCTCCTTCCCCTGAGCACATAGCCGTATCAACGTTTGCGCTCCCCTTCGCTAATGCAAGCTTGACATCTTTTGATAGAGCTCCAAACGACATATGGGTTATGTAGAAAGGTATCCCTATAGTCAAGGGCTGTTCCGCTTTTGGCCCTATGACCGTTTTCGTTTTAACCTCTTCATCTTTATTCAAAGGCATCTTAGCAAGTTGAGCACCCTTGATCAATATTTCATCCCATGAGATCACATCTTTTTTTGTCCTCATAGGCTCGATTATCGATTCACCGGTGACTGACATCTTATGGATATCTGCCATATATCCCTCGATTTCGTCCGATTCACGTTTCCACTCGCCTAGATATCCAGAATCTATCTTATGGGGCATCGAGATCTCGAATTCGGATTTTTTTCCACATTTTGGACACTCAAAGGTTTCCTTCACT
>CAZFVW010000192.1:938-3443 GCA_964522285.1 uncultured Thermoplasmata archaeon
GCTGTCAGATCTGCAGATAGGACAACTCCATTCTTCTGGAAAATTCTCTGGGTCAGTGCCGGGTTTTATACCCGTCTCCGAGTGCCCTCGAGCATCGTCATACTCAAAAACATTACATACGTCACATCTATACTTCATCTATTATACGCTCCCCTATTTTTTAGGTTCATTATCGTGATAATTTATAAACAATTCCCATCTTTCTTTAAATATTTTTAACAATTTCACATAAACCTTACATAATATATAAATAACCAAACGCTAATTCATTTATAAGGGTATAATATGGTAAAAGAAGTTCCAGATACAGAAGAAAACATGGAGATATGTAAACAATTTTGTGGACCCTGCCCATCGTTCAAACCGAACGACTTGAACGAAGTGGAGCCCCACGCTCTTTTCTGTGCTAGAGGTGCATCTGAAAAGCCGAAGGAAGAGATAGAAGATAACGGCTGCAGTTGTATGGGGTGCGGTGTTTTCGAGAAGTACGACCTCGAAGGCGGATGGTTCTGCATCGA
This sequence comes from uncultured Thermoplasmata archaeon, assembly GCA_964522285.1. Taxonomy (GTDB): domain Archaea; phylum Thermoplasmatota; class Thermoplasmata; order Halarchaeoplasmatales; family Halarchaeoplasmataceae; genus CAZFVW01. The sequence continues at coordinate 1,457 of CAZFVW010000192.1, forward strand.
AGGGAAAGAAGGAAGATAACAGAACTGGCATTTTCCTTCAACAAAACATCTTTTCTTTTTCTTTATTCAACTTATCTTTTTTACTCCCATAGCCATCATATCTGGATCGACCATAACCTCCACTAAACTAGGCTTTTCAGATTTGAAGGATTTTTTCAACTTCTCATCAAGGTCTTTGGGATCTTCGATTCTGAAACCAAGTCCTCCGGCTTCCTCTGCAAATTTAGCAAAGTTGGGATTCGGAAAGCTCACACCATATTCAGGGTAGTCGTCACGTTCCTGTTCCTTCTTTATGTTCTTCAGTTTTCCATCGTTGAACAGTATCACATTGATGTCCAACTCTTCTCTAACAGCGGTGGTGAAATCAGCCATGAGCATGGCGAAGCCTCCGTCTCCGGTCACGCAGAGTACCTGTCTGTCGGGATGATCGACCTTAGCGGAAAGAGATGCGGGCAGTGAAAATCCCATACTAGCCATGTTCGCCGACATGTAAGTCCTTTGACCTTCACATCTAAATTTTTTGTAAAACCAGTAGGTATGATCACCGACATCGACACATATTATCGCATCTTCATCTACATTCCTTTTTATCGCGTGTATAACATATCCTGGATTTATCGGGATCGAAGTGTCTTGGCTCTCTTCTTTCAACACTTCCATCCTATCCCTTCTGATCTCTTCGATCTTCTTGAAGAACTCTTCATTTTTCTCCTTATCCTGCAGATGTTCTTTCATCCTCTTCAGTATAGAAGTAGCGTCACCAACCAGTCCTTTTTCGATGTCGAAGCTCTTCCCTATCCTAGTGGGATCTATATCTATCTGCACGAGGTCTACTTCTGAAGGTACAAGGTTGCTCTGTCTGAACCCGGACCCCACGATTACCATCGTATCGCATTCTTTAACCGCTCTAGTAGCATGTTTGGTTCCGATAGACCCCAAAACACCCAACGACAGCGGATGTGTTTCGTCGACGATCCCTTTTGCCCTAGAAGTCGTAGCTATAGGGGCGTTGATCTTTTCGGCTATATCTATCAAGAGGTCACCACATCTTCTCGCTCCCCACCCCGCGAACATAACAGGCTTTTCAGACTTATTTATGAACTCTGCAACTTCTATAATATCTTCTTCTTCAGCCACGATGTGTTTTCTAAATAGCCTATTTTCTGGTTCGTTAACACTTTCAGAGCATTTTTCAACAAGGATGTCCGTTGGAGTCGCGAGAACAGACACACCTGGATCTTTATAAGCGAACTTGACCGCCATGGTCACCACTTTCAATGCTTGGTTCGCTCTTCCTATGACCTGGGCATAAGATGAAAACGGCTTGAAGATGTCCGTCTGATCTATCTCCTGAAAAGATTCACTTCCCAGATATATCTCGGGAACCTGGCCAGTAAGAGCTAACACCGGACTCTTATCCGTGGCAGCATCTACAAGACCAGTCAAAAGATTGGTCGACCCCGGTCCAGCTATAGATAAACATACGCCGATATTTCCTGTTATCTTTCCGTGAGCAGAAGCCATAAAGGCGGCGGTTTCTTCATGTCTCGTGAGTATAAAATCTATCTTATCGCTTCTTCTTATAGAATCTACTAAAGGAAGATTCGAATCTCCGGGAATGCCGTAGACATATTCCACTCCAAAGGCTTCCAGTTGTTCAACGATCTTGTCCGCAACGTCCGTCTCGATCTCGTCGCTTTCTTTCATCACACCTTCAGGTTTGAAGGCAGATTTTGGTGCGCCGCAGACCGGACACGTAAAAGAATCGGGAATATCGTCAAAATCTTCGTCTTCTTTACCCTCTTCATACACCCAATTACATACTGTACATCTAAATTTACTCATTTTTCTAACCTTCTTATGAATAAAGAACGACTGTTTTATATTAAGTATTTACCAAACATGACTCGGTAGAAAATTTACTTTTCGTATGATCTCAACTCATCGAAAACCGCTTCAACGTTCTTCCCGGTCTCATCGACTATCT
>CAZFVW010000193.1:0-3438 GCA_964522285.1 uncultured Thermoplasmata archaeon
GACACGGCCACATGGTGAACATCAATGAAGCGGTCGTTGAAAACGCTTTAGCTGTGGATTATAATGCTGTAAAAGACTTCACTGAGAAGTTATATGATAAACTAAGAGACGTTAGAGAGGTCAAGATAAAAAACCCTCTAGGGACTAACGTAAAGATCACACTAAATGAAACATGGAAGTGGGTACCATCTACAGGGATATGTCATGAACCGGGCCATTGGATCAATCTTCCTGATGGAGAAGTTTTTACAGCCCCCTATAAGATGAAAGGTAAGGTTGTTATCGATGGAGTTTTAGGTGATTATCTAGGGAACAAATACCACCATTCAGACCTGCAAGAAAATCCACTCACATTGATCATAAATCAGAAAGAAAGAGGAAAAGTTGTCGATATCAAATGTGATAATAACGAACTTAAAAAAGAAGTCGAAGATTACATCGCCAAGAATGAGTGTACTTCTTATGTAGGTGAGTTAGGGCTAGGTACGAACATCTTCCTGGATGAGATGAGCGATAACATGCTGCAGGATGAAAAGTACCCGACAGCTCACATCGCATTAGGTGATCCTATCGCAGAAGAGACCTATGCTGATTGGAACTGCCCTCAGCATCTTGATAATATCCTTACAAAGTGTGATATATGGCTGGATGATGAGAAGATCATGGAAGAGGGCGATTACCTTTTTGAGATATGATTTTGGAAAATTTTAACTAATTAACTAATATTCTTTTAACTCTTTTTTGTATCTTTTCTTTACATACACTATAGCTAATAAGCCAAGGATGATATTGGACAATAGCAATAAGGTCATAAAAGCTATCCCTTTATTTTCTCCAGTTAAGCTCTCTTTAATGGGAAGTATAGAAGAATTACTGTCGGATGTTTTCTCATTTATCTCTGGATCATTGTCAGCCATCGTTTCTTTATCTTTGACATCGTCTTTCTCTGTATTTTCTGCTTCGTTTTGTTCTACCTTTTCATCAGTTTGTTCTTTCTCTACAATGATAGTTACATTTGACATTCCTTCCTCTCCATCATCGTCTATCACTGTCAGTTCTACCACATAAGTTCCATACGATGAAAATTCATGCTCGACTCTCCTCCCTTGGTTTGTATTGCCGTCTCCGAAATCCCATATGTAGGTTTGAATATCTCCATCTAAGTCATAGCTATCTGCTGCTGAAAAGATATAGCTCTTTTCATCTTTGAGAACTTCAGGAATACTTTCATCTAGAAAGATGTTTTTAGATTGGTTATACCCATCGTTCGTGTTGAAAGTGACCTTGATATCAGATCTTTCCATAGAAGACGAGAATGATATCCACGTTGGGTTTGCACCTTTCGATGTTGCATTATATATCAAACTTAGTTTGTATGAACTATCCTCTCGAACACATATCATTTCCTGGTCTGTATTTGGCTTTCCGGGCTTTCTAGTAGTTTCGAGTTCTGTTACAATCTCCTCTCCCTCGTATAATATAGCTTTAACCATGTTATCCGCTACGCCAGTAACCATGAGTTTGAAGGTTAATTCTCGATATACGTCTATATCTCCCACAGGAGGTCTATTTTGGATAGTAATATTCTTACTTATTCCATCCTGAGCTCCGTTGTCATCGGTGACTTTTAGAGTAATCGTATAGATGCCATCATCAGAGTAGGAATGGGTTGGATTCTTTAAATTTGAAGTCCCACCGTCACCGAAACTCCATTCCCAACTGGAAATATATCCGTCATGATCAGAAGACCCATCGGTGAATTTGATGTCTGCTCCTGTTAATAGTTCGGTCTTATCAACAGAAAAATCAGCGGATGGTGGTTGATTTACATCGATTATCGTTATACTTCTCTCAACATTGTTATTAGATATATTCAAATCACCGTTACAGGGGATATCGATTTTGATAGTGTATTCGCCAGGTTCACTAGGTTTCCAAACCGTCGAAATATCAGCCTCATAACCGTTCGGGATAAAATGTTGTTCCCCATAAGTAACAGACTTAACATGACTTCCGACATTAGAGACTGTGTCTATTTTCTCTCCATCGATGTAAAAGTCAGCCGAGATACCATGTCTTCTGATAACGTCTACCCCTGCAAAACTTTCACCATTGTAAGATCCAGTCCTGTCGTACAGTTCAGCTTCTCTTCTTATCTCTCCGAATTCTATCCAGTCTAAATTTAAGTCGCTACCTTCGGGTGGATTGTCAGAAGTTTGTTCGATCCTAAGAGTATGAGAACCTTCACTGATAGAGATATTATTAATCGTTTCTATCTCGAACCCAGGGTCGGCGATGAATGATCCTATCGAACTACCGTCCAATTTTACATTGGCTGAAGCGGATTCATCTCTTGTTGGGTGATTCCTCACTCTTATTTTTATATCGATGAATTTTTCCTCTTCAACATAGAAATCATATTCCGCGTAATCACCGTCATGGTAAGTTATAGCCCAAGTGGCTCCTTGTTGATGCACCGGGATATCAATCGAAATATTTTCGTCGACCTCAAGTAATCCGTTGACCTCCATCTCATCTTCGAACACTGCTATATCGGGGTTGTCAGGTAACACATCGGTTACCTCTAATTCCTTTGAAATAGTGTTAAAGGAGCCATCGTTATCTTTCACTGTGAGTGTAACCGTATATGTCCCCTTATCTTGATATATATGAGTTGGATTCTGTTCATAAGAAATAGTACTGTCGTTGAATTCCCAGGTCCAGTTCACGATAGAACCGTTGCTATCCGTACTCATATCATTGAAAATGACATTCTCCCCGATCTCAGGAGTAGATGGATCAAAAATAAAATCTGCTATCGGTTGATCGTTCGGATGGGATTCTCCGATCTTATAAAAATTATCGTCCCATGAACCAAAATACACGTTACCTTCTGGCCCTATGGAGGGTGAAGAATAAATAGTACCCTGGGTGGTGAAACTAAACTTTTTGGTTCCATTTGGATAAAATGCATATAGATTATGGTCATGAGACCCTATGTAAATGGTCCCTTCATGGCCAACAGCCGGACTTGACCAAACATCATCATCAGCTGTAAAATGCCATTTCTCACTTCCATCTGGATTAACAGCGTAAATATTATTGTCATAAGAACCTACATATATTGTACCATTAGGTCCAATTGAGGGTTTTGAAAATACTTTATCAGATGTTTGAAATCTCCATTTCTCTGAGCCATCAGGATTGATAGCGTATAAATTATTATCACTTGAGCCAACATAAATCGTTCCGTCAGGACTTATTGCTGCAGAAGACCTTATATTCCATCCGGTATTAAAACGCCATTTTTCTGAGCCATCAGGATTTATTGCAAAAAGACATTGGTTTGGCCAGTTAGTTCCAACGTATATCGTACCATCTGGCCCAATGGTGGGGCATGATCTCACACTTCCTTCTGCATAAAAATGCCATTTTTCC
>CAZFVW010000194.1:0-3412 GCA_964522285.1 uncultured Thermoplasmata archaeon
AATCTAATAAGCTGATAAACAAAGGTTATCCAAATAAAGTGACCATAGAAGATCCAGAAGGCTATACAATAATAAGGGTGATAGATAAGGGATTATTTCTTTCGACCCGCGTAAAATTGGATACTGACCTTGAAGAATTATCCGAAGAGATCGAGAATGCCAGGTGGACTATACTGAACGAACTCTAGAACCTAATGATGTTTTCTATCTCTCTTAACCTTATCGTAGATAAGAATGCTCGTTAACAGTATCGGTGCTAGCAATATGAATTCAAAGCCAGGTGTAGAGTTCCTGTCATCACCGAGGTAAACTTCACCTTCTTCATCCATCTCAAGATTGATGTGTTCGTCGGAGATGGTAACCTGTGGAGAACCACCCATCGAACTGTAAGTATAATTAAGGAAAAGATAATAATCTTTCAGATGACCTTGAATACCATCATCCACCCAACTCGTAAATCGGGTAGCATCTCTTGCGAAGAATTGATCATTTACTGGATCGATATTGACCCAACCAGTATCTCCGCTCGTTGTTAAGAATTCCATCCTTATCCATCCGTGTCCTCCCCACTCGTCGATGACCCTATCGTAAAGAACACCCAACTCTACCCATGCGGGGATGCCCACCGACCTGGCTAGAGAGCAGAATAAAAACGATTGTTCATCACAGTCGCCAGACCGTGAAGAGAGAGTCCATAGTGCATGCTTTGGAAGCCCTGAACCACCACGCTCGTATTCGATATTATCGTTCAACCATTCGTAGATGGCCCTTGATTTATCGTAGAGCGATGTCTTACCCTCAGTGATATCTTCCGCTAGATTCTGGATGGCATCACTATCCGGTTCTATCATCCAGTCTCCTCTACCGTCGTTATCTCTGTCATCTGGATCACCATCACCGTCCTGATCCACCAGCCATTGATTATGGTTATATTGGTCTTTCAGATCCTGTCTGATATCTCTTACTAACCCCGAGTCTTCTGCATCATAATTCCAGTCTATAGTTTCTGTTCGAACTTGGTACGTGATAACTATCTCTTTAGTGCCAGTTAGTTCGCCGGACCAAACTTTCCATTCCTGCCCGTATTTTTCGATTGTTTGTGGGGGGGAGGCTGACCAGTCAATAGAATCTATGTGCTGGATATTGTTACCCGGTATATCCAAAGGTACAGGGGTGTCTATAGAGTAACTTATCCTTCTGTTTGAGTTCACTCTAAGAGTCCTTTCTATTGTGAATTCTGCATTTTCAGGGTAGACCGGACCCCCGTAGAATAGTGATGGAAAACTGAAGATCGGATTTAAGAACAAAAAGATCAACAGACCAGCTATGATCAAAAGAGCCAAACCTTTCTTCCAATGAGATTTTTTCTTCTTTTTTTTAGGGGGGATTTTGTAAGCTTGGTTGGATTGGTTGTTATAGTTATCTGAACTTCTAGTTTTTGTCACTTGATTGGAACTTTTGGGTCTTTGTTTCGTAGGATTGTTTTCCGATGAACTTTTTCCTAGATCACCTACTTCTGTGTGATTATCTTGGTAATAGCTATGTTTCGCTTGCTCCGAAGAGGATCTTCGATGATATCTATCGTTATCGGAATGGTTGGTCATCTTAACTACATTACACGTCACTTTATATAAATAGATTTTTCAAAGACACCACATTTTTATACTGGATAGGTCACATATCTAGTTTTTTTAGCTTATCGGGAACAGTCTTTTCTAATATCTCATTGTAGGTGTATAGGAAAATCACGGTTGTATATACCGCACCGATTATCAATAATGCGAAGGATCCATTCTGAGAAAACCCACCCTTCCAGACAAGGCTGAGGAAGAAACCTAAACCCCCGTGCAGTATGAAACCTCTCATAAGATATCTCCAAAATTCACCCTTGTATGAGCCGTACCCGATTATAGCACCAGTTGACGAATTGATCAGGGTATAATTGTATGCTATCAGGAAGATGAAGGCAGCAGAGGTTAAAGATAAACCAGAGGAGTATGTATTCACGAAGGTGAACATGGCCGCTATCCCTATACCGAAAGACATACCGTAGAAGGTGGCATCGTGTTTCATTCTAAACGGTTTTTGTAATAAGATCAGGAGTTTGCTCAATTCTATAAAAAATACCAAGACCAAGGTCCAAAAGAAATCGCCCAGAGGGAGATAAAGAGAGAATATACCCGCTGTTAGTCCGAATCCAAGTCCTACGGCTATCATGAAGAAGGCTTTATTGTGTTTGAAATATTTGTCGTATTTACCTAGTATAAAGTAAAGTAGGAAAAGTGAAGGTGCAAATACTATCAAACTTATCAGGGAAGTTGCATTGTTCATCTGTATCGACAAGTGTGACCGTATTTATATAATTTAGAGGTACATCTCTTCGAGGGTTTTATATTCGGGCCCACTTTTCTTAAGTATACTTTCTTTAAGTTTTAGTTTTGTCACTTTTTGTTCTCCAAAATCATGATCTTGATATTGTCTGAGGACTGATTGAAGTTTACCTTTGTTTTTTCCACCCTTTACCCTAGCAACGGTAATATGTGGTGAAAACCCTTTATCCATGCGAGAGAATCCCAGGGGAACCATCTCCTCTTCGACTTCGTGAGCGATATCAGTTATCTCATCCTCATTTTTTATACCTATCCAGACAACTTTCATATAATCCAGATGTGGGAATGCACCGACTCCTTTTATATTCAAGTGGAATGGGTCGAATTGTGTAAGGATATCTCGAACAGTTTCAGCGATATCGTTCACTTTCTCCCTCTCGGTATCACCCAGGAATTTGATGGTCATGTGGATCTTATCACTACCCACCATCTTCAGGGGCGCTCTCGTCCGCTCTAATTCTTCTATGAACTTTTTTATTTCATCGTTCGCTTCTATATCCACCGAAATGAAACCTCGAAACGTCATATTCTACTTAAAATAAGCCTCTGTTCTTAATTCTTTCGGAGGAAGACATGTTCAAGTTCCAAAATCCTTATTATTGAGATGCTTCTCATTGGTGAGAGAAGCTGCAGTAAGGCTCTTATCGGGCCCATAGATGTTGGCTCAATAAATTCAGCCCATCGGTGGACCCTCATTCGCATACGCTCATATTGGGCCCATAGATCAGACTGGAAGATCGCTACCTTCGCATCTGTTGGAATTTCATCGAAATTCCAAGGACCTTTGGAATTCTTTCAGAATTCCGAAAAGTCCGCAGGTTTCTAACCGAGGATAATCGGAAACTTGTTGGCGGGAAAGGTAGAGGCCGCGGGTTCAAATCCCGCTGGGTCCACTATAAAATCTTTGATTTTTAGTGGGCTGCGAGAATGCGCAGGCATTCTTGCTAGTCCATCGGGATTTGAAAATACGTGGGAACAAGTTCCCACTACTCACGAAATTTACAAAATTTCGTCGTAAGCAG
>CAZFVW010000195.1:0-3362 GCA_964522285.1 uncultured Thermoplasmata archaeon
GCGGATTGAAAAAACACAAGATAGATCCAAAAGATATTTTGAAGGATAAGAATATTCTGGAGTGAAAGATTATGGCTGAAGAAGAAGAGGAAGAGCAAGAGATGGTCGAAATTTTCGTCATGGGTAAACGTTACAAAGTGCCGAAAGGACTGACCATAATGACTGCCCTGGAGTACGCCGGATACAAATTCGTCCGCGGCTGCGGGTGCAGAGGCGGTTTCTGTGGCGCTTGTGCTACAGTTTACAGAACTGAAGAGGATTACAAATTCAAGATGGACCTGGCGTGTCAAACCGCCGTCGAAGACGGTATGTTCCTGGTACAGCTTCCGTTCGTTCCCGCTGTTAGAGAGGAATACGATCTAGAGGAAGTGAACCCGGAGGACAACGACAACGTCATGCTGGATTATTACCCCGAGATCGCGAGATGTGTCTCTTGTAATACGTGTACAAAGGCATGTCCGCAGGACATCGAAGTTATGGACTACGTCCAGGCTGCTCTAAGAGGAGATATCGAGAGGTGCGCTGAATTGTCTTTCGACTGTATCCAGTGCGGTCTTTGTTCGATCAGATGTCCGTCGGATATCAAACACTACCACCTCGCACAGCTGGCTAGGAGGATAACAGGTAAATACCTAGACAAGCACAGCGAAGAACTCGAGAAGCGAGTCGAAGAGATCGAAGAAGGAAAATATGACGAGGAGTTAGAAAAGATGGTCGAGATGGAGATGGACGAATTGAAGAAAACCTACGAAGAAAGAGATATCAGGGAGAGGGATTGAGATGTCGAGCGGATACCCAAAATACATGGAAGAATCCATCAAGAAGGTCGAAGAGACTAGAGAAGAACGTGCGAGTAAGACTCCGGAAAGGTTGAGCGCTTCAGAAGGGCAGAAGGTCTTGGACAACTTCCACCCAGATTACAAGAAAGAGGGGAAGGATGTACTGAAGATGGGGCCTAGTAAAGGTCAGAAGGTGCCCACCGAGCTTTCAAAACTTCTAAGGGCTCACAGCGTTATAGATCCTTCCGACATAGATCTCAGCGAGATAGATTACGATGTGGAAATACTCATCATAGGTGGCGGGGGAGCCGGGACCGTCGCCGCTCTTTGGGCAGTATACGAAGGTATCGATCCCGAAGATATTCTTATATCTACCAAATTGAGACACGGTGACTCCAACAGTATGATGGCACAGGGCGGAATACAAGCAGCTGATACTTTAGACGATTCTCCTGTGAAACACTATCTAGACGCCATCGGAGGGGGTCACTTCACCAACAATAAGGAACTGGTGAAGGCACTTACCATGGACGCTCCAAAACTGATCGATTGGCACGAAGACCTTGGTATCATGTACGATCGGGAAGAGGACGGCGATTTCGTCGAACTTCCCGGTGGAGGTACTTCCAGATACAGGTTACATTCAGCCGGCGATTATACAGGTATGGAGCTCATGAGAGTGCTGAGGGATGAAGCAAGGAACTATGACATACCAGTTCTGGAATTCACCCCTGCAGTCGAGCTTATAAAGGACGACAAAGGACAGGTGGCCGGAGCGCTGCTTATGAACCTTGAAACAAATGAATATTACGTCGTCAGAGCGAAATCCACTATAATGGCAACTGGCGGTTTTGGAAGACTGCACATACAGGCCTTCCCGACTACAAATCACTACGGAGCTACCGGCGACGGACTCATAATGGGTTATCGTGCAGGTGTTCCGATCAGAGATCTTGACAGCGTTCAGTACCATCCTACGGGTGCGGCTTATCCTGACCAGATCGTCGGATTGCTTGTGACTGAGAAAGTGAGAAGTCTCGGTGCACAGCCGGTGAACGCGGATGGTGAACTGTTCGTCAATCCGCTGGAGCCCAGAGATATAGAAGCGGCTTCTATCATCAGGGAATGCAAAGGTCGAGAGAAAGGCGTGACCACGCCAACTGGAATGCAGGGAGTTTGGCTGGATGCGCCTCTCATAGATTATAAATCCGGAGAGGGGACGATCCAAGAGAACTTACCGGCCATGGTCAGGCAGTACGAGAGATTCGGTATCGACATGACGAAGAAACCGATACTGGTCTACCCAACACTGCACTACCAGAACGGTGGTCTCGTGATAAACGCAGACGGTTCTACACCTGTTGACGGACTCTTCGCAGGCGGCGAGGTCGAAGGCGGAGTCCACGGTAAGAACAGGTTGATGGGAAACTCGCTGCTGGATTACAACGTCTTCGGCAGGAGATCCGGTATAGCGGCTGCGAAGCACGCTAGGAAGGCTTCCGTTGGCAAGTTGACTTTAGACCACGTTTCACAATATGACAAGGATCTGGAAGAAGCCGGTATAAAAACAGATAGGAAATCACCGCTGCTGCTTCCAGAATACAGAGGAAAAAGAGTTCTCAGAAGGCATCTCGACGTAGAGGTGACCCTGTAGGGTCAGAGGGTGGAGACCGAATGATAGAAGTTAACGAGGACTATTGTAAGGGTTGCAACCTCTGCATAATCATGTGCCCGCGGGATGCTCTCGAAGAGGCGGAGGAGTTGAACAAGAAAGGTGTTCATCCTCCTGTCGAGGTAGAGGACCGCTGTAATGACTGCAGGTTATGCGAACTGATATGCCCTGATTTTGCCATCACGGTTACAGATGAAGATGAACGAGCGGAGGAACAAAAATGAGCAACGATGAGATGCTGGAGAAAGCTAAGAAAGCCCTAGGTAAGAGTACACAGTTCATACACGGCGATACAGCCGTATCCTACGGTGCTCTTTTGGCAGGATGCAGGTTCTTCGGAGGATACCCGATAACACCTGCTTCCGAGATAGCAGAGCAGATGTCGAGATTACTACCGAAAGTCGGTGGAACTTACGTCCAGATGGAAGACGAGTTGGGCAGTATAGCTTCGATCATAGGCAGTTCCTGGGCCGGTGCTAAAGCCATGACGGCTACCAGCGGTCCCGGTTTTTCGCTGATGCAGGAGAATATCGGTTTCGCACACATGAGCGAGACCCCGTTGGTTATCGCTAACGTTCAGAGATCTGGACCCTCTACGGGACAGCCCACACTAGGCGCCCAAGGGGATATGATGCAGACAAGGTACGGTACCCACGGTGATTTCGACTGCATAGTTCTGTCTCCTAACAATATCCAGGAGACCATGGAATATACGATAAGAGCTTTCAATCTATCTGAAAAATACAGGACACCCGTCATGCTCATGACCTGTGCTGATCTAGGTCACATGCGTGAGATGGTGGAGATACCTGAAGAAGTCGAAACATTCGAAAGGAAGAAACCGAAAGTTCCTCCTCAGGAATATATCCCCTTCGGAAAGGGACAGTACGGTAAAGAGAAGGTACCAGAGT
>CAZFVW010000196.1:0-3328 GCA_964522285.1 uncultured Thermoplasmata archaeon
CATGTGTCCTTTTTGAATACCTTCGGAAGCCAGTGCTCTCAACGCACCAAAGTTCTGTGCTAGACCGACCGACGCCATGACCTCACCCAATTCAGAAGCCGATCCTACACCCAATATCTTCAGGTTCACTTTCGCCACGGGATGAGAACTGGTAGCTCCCCCGATCATACCAACGGGCACAGGCATCTCTATAGTGCCGACCAGGTCTCCGTTCTCATCTTTCTCCCATCTCGTCAAAGATGAATATCCTCCTTCCAGGTATGCGAAGGAATGAGCTCCCGCTTCCACGGCTCTCGTATCGTTCCCCGTAGCGGAGACCACCGCAGTAACACCGTTCATCACACCTTTGTTGTGAGTGGCACACCTGAAAGGATCGACTCTAGCGAATTCGTAAGCGTGTAGGATACCTTCGATCGTCTCTTCCCCTATATCATCTTTAGAGAACTTCGCCCTGGCTCTAGCCAACCGGTATTTCGCCAGGTTAGAGAGTATCCTGAGGTAGACTTTTCCACCTGTTATCTCTTCGACTTTAGGAGCCACGGCTTCGGCCATGGTGTTCACGGCATTAGCTCCCATAGCGTCCCGGCAGTCCACGAGAAGATGCACGACCAGGTAAGGTCCATATCTCGTATCCAAAACCCTCACTTTTAGATCTCTTGCCCCGCCTCCGTGTTCAACCAATACGGGATCCTGCTCATCGGCCATTTCCAATATCTCTTCTTTCCTTTCGAGCAGTTCCGTCCTAGCGTAATACGGGTCCGAAACTCCGGTCACCTGTATCTGGCTGATCATAACCGGATCCGTGGTGGAAGCTTGAAAACCGCCTGACTCCCTTGCAAGTTTCGCGGAATAGGAAGCCGCTGCTACTACGGAAGACTCCTCTATGACCATCGGTACCAGGTAATCTTCACTATTGATCTTGAAATTGGTAGCGATACCCACGGGTAACTCCATCGTACCCACAACGTTCTCGATCATCCTGTCAGACCCCTTCTCCGACAAACCAACTCCTTTGAGTGCCTCGACATCCTTCTTTTCCAATCCACAGAGTTCAGATATGGAATCTATCCTTTCACTCATGCTTTTCTTATGAAATCCGGATATGCGAGAATTATCGACTACCATCTTATCGAATTCTCTAAGTTGATAGATGTATATTTAAATTAGGTTGTAAAAAAGCTTCGAAGGGCAAAACATTTATCAACTAAACCTATTTTCACTGAATAGGTGTAAAACGATGATAAGGGAATGTGAAGAACATGGATACTACCGGGGTAAGGAGTGTCCCGATTGCGGGGACCGTGGGAAATTCATAATGAGTGACGAGGAGATCGAAAATCTAGGCCGAACGACTGCTGGCATCCTCCGTCACTTTGCGGATAAATACGGACTTCCTATAGATGAAAGGGGTTGGGTAGATGTGGAACATTACGTTAAATCTTTGAGGAACAGGCAGAAGAGGTTCCATTGGCTTCGGCAGTACCATATGAAGGCGTTGGAAGCAACAGATCCTAAGGGCAGATATCAGATCGAAGACGGATATATCAGAGCCACATACGGTCATTCACTGGAAGTGGACTTGGACCTTCCAACAGAAGATATACCCGAAGAACTTTTCATACCCACAACTGAAAAAGAAGCTGAACTTTTGCTCGAGAGCGGTATCAGACCGTCCGACAGAACGTATGTCCATTTGAGCGGTACGTATAAATCTGCTGTGGAAGCCGGAGCTGTAAGATCCGAATCACCGGTAATCTTAAGAGTAGATGCAGAAAAGGCGCTGGAAGACGGAGAAACCATAATGAAAGCCGGTTCGGAAGTCTATATCACCAAAGAGATCAAACCAGAGTACCTAGAAAAACACGACGAGCAACCTACGGAAGAGGAGATAGACGAATTCAAAGAGATCAGAGAACGGGATAGAGACTAAAATAAGTAGATATATCGGAAAGCCTACCGCCTTTCCAGATACCTCTCGAAATGATTTCTCAAGGTATATCGTAAAAAGAGCCAAACAAAAACATTTTTTCTTCTTTTACTTTACTCAGGATTGAGAGTTACAACGTTATTGCCACGTAGAACTATAGTTCCTACCCTTCGCTTCGTTTCTTCAGTTTCTTCCTCCGTATCTTCCAATACGAGGTTCATATGATCATCATATCCTGCCAGGATACCTTTTATCACTCTACCGTCTTTCAGAAGTATCTCGACCTTTTCGTTCAGATGATCGTTCAGGAATGTTACAGGTTTTGCCATGATACCACATCGCTATACCATTGAAGTATTTTAATGATTTGGTCGTGAACACGCCACTCAAAGCTCGCCCATATCGTCCTCGACAGATTCTTTCCGCACGTCGATACCCAACGAATCGTATATCTGGTGAGCTTGCTCCATCAACTCCGTGGCCTCGTCCAGCTTGCCCAGCTCTTTTTTCACCTTCCCCATCTCGTGTAGGGCGTCGGCAAGGTACCTAGGGATATCTATCTCTCTTAGGACCGTGATGGACTCTTCAAAATATGGTTCTGCCTTTTCGTAGTCCGCTTTCTCAAGATAAAGTTGACCGAATTTCATCTTGGCACCGGCTTCCCCGAAGGGATCGTGCTGTTCGTCAAGTAGTTCCACCGACTCGCGCAACGCCTCCTCTGCATTATCATAGTCTTCCATGTAAATATAGGACTCCCCCAGGTTGAAAAGAGCCCAAGCCCTCTTGTTGGGGTAATCGTACTCCTCGGCCAGTCTTTCACTTTTCTCGTAATATTCCGCGGCCTTATCCCACTCCTTCTTCAATGAATAGATCACTCCCATGTTCATCGTTATGACCGTCATGTGATAATAGCTGTCCGCCTTTTCATAGAGTTCCTTGGATTTGTTGTAGAATTCCAAGGCCTTACCGTATTCCTCCATCTCGCCGTAGATGTCGGCCTTGTTCTTCAGTATCAAAGCGAGATCCTTTTCATCCCCGACCTCACGATAAATCTCCTCAGCTTCATCTATCTCGTCCATAGCATCGTCGAATTCTCCCCGCCGCCATCGGACTATACCCAATCTCATGTTAGCTTCTGCGATACCCACCCGATAGCCGATCTCTTCAGATATCTCCATAGCTTTATCGGCATATCCTTCCGCTGCATCCAGGTCGCCCTTCTCGCATCTTGCGTAGGAACATCCCAATAAAGCTTCTATACTCTTTTTCTTGTCACCTAACCCTTCAGCGATCTCGTATGCGTTGGTATAATATTCACACGATTCTTTCATCTGGCCGAGGTCTATACTGGTATCTCCCAGTTCTATCAATATCTCATATTCCTTCTTCATCTGGTAGGTG
>CAZFVW010000197.1:0-3308 GCA_964522285.1 uncultured Thermoplasmata archaeon
ACTTGACGTTTTGACCAAGTCGCTCAGCCCGATGTAGATGAAGAGTGAAACCGATATCAATATGATAATGACCAATAGGACAATACCTCCGTGCTGTTCCATAAAATCCACCGTTCCACCGCCACTTCCGAAGGGAAAACCCGTTCCACCGGCTTTCTTGGGAGAAAAAGGCAGTGACATGTGATTCATCATATAGATCAGTACCAGCAGTATGCTCAACAGTATCACCGCACCCAGGGCTCTGTATTTCGATCTTTCCTTCCTAGCGAACATGAACGCGAATACAGCTACTAGAGCTATCGAAATAGCCATGGCTAGAGTCTCACCATATATGCTTGTCGACGCGATGGCACCCATGTTCATTATTATGATCAACCCCAGGATAGTAGATAGGATCTTGAAAAGATCGTTCCCCTCGTAGAAAAGTATGGAAAGGTAGATGAAAGCCCCGAAAGAGAAGAAGGCTATGACCATCCAGCCCCTGAATGTTATGGAGAGGAATGTATCATCTGGATCGAGACCTTCAGCTAACCCAACACCCTCCGTGCTCTCACCCCTGCTCTGAGCTAGGAATATCATATTGCCCATGGACCAGCTGGCTAAAAGTACCATTATCACCGCTGCACCCATGAGGGTTTTCCTATCCAGTCTCTTCACCTCTTTTCATATTCACTACTACATTATATCGAACTGGGCAGGATTTAATACTTTTTTCCTTCGAACTAAGGTTCAATGCGTTTCAGTATAAAAACGGCCGAACATTTTATTTATTTCAAGGGAAATCGGTGAGATATGTTCGAGGAAGAGTACAAGTTGGACTTCTTCAAAGAGAACGGATTCATACGTAAAGGGTGCCCCTCCTGTGGAGGCCACTTTTGGACGGTGAACGAAGAGCAGCAGTACTGTCAGGACGCGCCCTGTGTGGAGTTCGGTTTCATCGGAGATTCACCGGCGAGCAAAGAGTTATCTATACCCGAGATGAGAGATTTTTTCGTAGATTTCTCCGAGAGAGGTCACACACCACTCGATAGATATCCAGTTGTAGCTAGATGGAGGGACGATGTCTTCCTCGTACACGCAAGTATATATGATTTTCAACCACATGTCACGTCGGGACAGGTGAAGCCACCGGCGAACCCCCTTACCGTATCCCAACCAAGCATCAGGCTGCCGGACATCGACGAAGTCGGTCTAACGGGCAAGCACCAGACGGGTTTCGAGATGATGGGTCACCACGCTTTCAATTCTAAAGATGACTATATCTACTGGAAGGAAGAAACCGTTGGATACTGCCACCAGATGCTCAACGATATGGGCATCCCCGACGAGATGATAACTTACAAAGAGAAACCGTGGATAGGCGGAGGAAACGCAGGCCCCTCTCTGGAAGTTCTAGTAGAGGGTCTAGAGGTGGCCACTTTGGTGTTCATGAACATGAGGATGGATCCTGAAGGGGAGGTCGAGTTGGACGGCGATAGGTATTCACCACTGGATCTGAACGTGGTAGATACAGGCTACGGTTTGGAGAGGCTGTCATGGATAACCGACGGTGCTCCAACGATATACGATTCCGTTTACCCCGACGTAGTAGCCGAGATATGTGAAAAGATAGGTATAGAGCATCCTCTAGATGACGATGAATACTGTGAGATAATAGAAGAATACACACGCTTGGCCGGTGGGATGGAGAAGGATTTCACAGATGAAAAACTGGTCGATGAACTCATGAAGAGGTTATCTTCCATGGGTATTGATAGGGACAGGGATGAACTGGTAAGCCATCTGTCCGATATGAAGAGCGTTTATATCATCGCCGACCACAGCAGGACGATAGCGTTCATGTTGGCCGACGGTGTGGTACCTTCCAACGTGGAAGAAGGCTACCTAGCCAGGATGGTGATCCGGCGGACCCTCAGGCAGATAAACAAGTACGGAGGTGCGGTCAAGCTGCACGATATCGTTGAACAACAGATGAAAAAGTTCAGCGATGTTATCGATCTGGATAAGAAAGAGCACGTCATGGATATGCTGGACAGCGAGATCGAGAAGTACGAAGAGACGCTGGAAAGGGGTAAAAGGTTGGTGGAACGGGAGCTCGAGAAGAAGAAGGGCGGAAAATTATCGCTTGACATGCTTATAGATTTCTACGACACCCACGGGATACACCCGACCATAGTGGAAGAGCTGTCGGAGCAGTTCGATGTAGAGGTAGATATCCCGGACAACTTCAACCAGATACTTGCCAGCAGGCACGAGGGCCCTGAAAAAGAGGGGAAGAAAGAGGTCATGAAAGAACGAGATCTCCCTCGGACTGAACTGCTCTACTACGAAGAACCGAACCAGCAGGAATTCGAAGCGGAAGTGCTATATTCCGAGGAAGGCGAAGTGATACTGGACAAGACGCTCTTCTACCCCGAAGGCGGCGGCCAGTTGACGGATAAAGGGGTGCTGAAGGTGGATGACGAGTCCTACGAAGTGCATCATGTGAGGAAAGAAGGCGAGGTCGTAATACACGAGATCGATGGGCGGATACCAGAAGGTGAGAACGTAGTCGGTAAAGTGGATTGGGAAAGAAGGATGACCCTGACCCGGCACCACACGGCGACACATGTCATCATAAGCGCTGCCAGGAAAGTTTTGGGTGAACACATATGGCAGAGAGGTGCCCAGAAAAGTGTAGAGAGTGCTAGACTAGATCTTTCACATTACAAGAGGATATCGAGGGGTGAGATCAAGCAAATCGAAAAGGTCGCTAACGACATGGTGCGAATCGGCATCCCCGTGATAAAAGAAGAGCTTTCTCGTGATCAAGCTGAAGAGAGGTACGGGTTCAAGCTCTACCAGGGCGGGGTGCCCACTAGTGATGTAATCCGTGTTGTTCATATATCCGACGTAGAAGACTACGACGCCCAGGCGTGCGGTGGGACCCACGTGGACAACACCAGTGAGATAGGGATGATAAAGATAATCAACACCCAGAGGATCCAAGACGGCGTCGAGAGGTTGACCTATACCGCAGGCACGTCAACGTTGGAATGGGTGCAGGAGCAGGAAGATCTGCTCATAGAGAGCGCTGAAAAGTTCAAAGTGATACCTGAAAAATTGCCGGAAACCGCCGAGAGGTTCTTCAAAGAGTGGAAGGAAAGAGGTAAAGAACTGGAGAACTTGAAGAAATACAAATCCATAGCCATGACCGATGAACTACTACCAGGTGAAGTTATAGATGATGTCGAGTTCGTTGTTTCTCAGATCGATATGGGTACCAAGGAGATGTTAGCCACGGCAGAGAGGATCACTTCTGAAGAAGG
>CAZFVW010000198.1:0-3234 GCA_964522285.1 uncultured Thermoplasmata archaeon
AATTCCGCACAGTTCGAACTCCCGTGGTGCAAAGCACCAATGGCTCTCGAGGGTACTGTTTTGTATTTAAGGATTAAGATTGCGGTAAAAAGAATTTTAGAACCACAGAATTTTTATAACCTTCTCTAATCGGACGCTTCCATGCGAAAGCTGTTCGCTTTAGCTATAGTATGCCTTATCATCGCTGTAACTATCCCTATCAATTCAGCATCAGGAATATCGAACATCAAGATAACGGAGGTCTATTACCACACAAAACCAGGCTGTGAATATATCAAATTGGAGAATTGGGGGGAAGAAGCCATATTAAAAAATTATTCGATATCTGATGGAGAGGGAAAGCTGATCCTTCCCGATATAAAATTAAAAGAAGAAGGGGGATTGACCATAGCTGAAAACCGTGATGAATATGAAGATATCTGGCGCACTACGCCGGACATCGTTTGGGAGGAAGGGCCCGTTGAAATGATCGGGAATTTCGACCTATCACATGGAAACGACAGTGTCACTTTGAGAAAAGACGATCAGATAATAGACGCTTTTTATTACGGGAAACGGGATGAATCTGGGGCTGGTTGGGAGGGCGATAGGGCTGACAACCTTTGGGAAGGTTCCTACGCAAAGAGAAAGAACACAGATAGTAATAAAAGCAAAGACTGGAACTGGACAAGGGATTGGAAAGTTGGTCAATCTAGTTTTCGTAGTAAAGGATTCACATATAACGGGGAAGTTTCGGTATTCGTATCACCAGATTCTTCCTATAGAGCTATGATGGATTTTCTAGAGTCGGTAAAAGATGAATTAACTATCTGTGTATACGAGATCAAAAATCGGGATGTCGCTGAAAAGATCGCGGATCTATCTGAGAACGGTATCGATGTACGCTTGCTCATCGAGGGAACTCCTGTTGGTGGCATGGCTGATCAGGAAAAGTTCTGTCTGGACTTGATAAGAGATTCCGGAGCAGATGTTCGCATCATCGGTAAGGAATCCTATTCTCCTTATAGTTTCGTCCACTGTAAATATATGATAGCAGACCGTTCCTCAACACTTATCTCTTCGGAAAATTTTGGATACACGGGATACACTCCCAAACCATCGAACGGGAACCGTGGATGGGGTGTTATACTTGAAGATGAATCTATCTCAGAATATTATCAAGAAGTTTTTGAATATGATTGGGGATTCGGGGAGACCCTTCCAGATACTACGATATCTGTAGAACCAAAATACATTCGACAAGGAAGTTATAGGTATCGATTCGAACAAAAAAACATAGAAGGTGAAATCACCGTCACACCAGTACTTTCACCAGATACATCCATGTCTAAAAATACGATCTTGGATATGATACGTTCATCTACGGAATATATCAAGGTAGAGCAGTTCTACGCATACGATTGGCCCTATAACAGAACTAATCCATACATAGAAGAACTTGTAAGTGCTGCAAGGAGGGGGGTCGAGGTCAAGATGATCCTTGATTCTACCTGGTATAATATTGAAGGTGAAGGCAACAATGATGAGATGATAGAAGGATTGAATTCTCTCTCCTCTGAGGAATCGATACCCATCGAAGCTAAGTTGATAGAAAGAGGACACGGCTTAGAGAAGGTCCACAATAAAGGTATGATAGTGGATGGAGAAAAAGTGCTGGTCTCTAGTATAAACTGGAACGCTAATTCCGTTCTGCAGAACAGAGAAGCAGGGGTGATAATAGAGAACAGAGAGGTAGGCAGCTATTTCGAAAAGGTTTTCGATTCCGACTGGAGGGAGGATACCATCGCACCGATAGCGGATGCAGGAAGAGATCAAAAGGTCCAAGTTGGAGACGTTCATACCTTCGATGCATCAAGTTCTTGGGATAATGAAAATATTACCACATATTTATGGGATCTGAACGGTGATGGCCGATATGAATCAAAAGGAGAAAAGGTCTCCAAAACGTATCACGATGCTGGTACGGTTAAGATCAAGCTTTATACCGAAGATGGAGAAGGTAACACAGATGTTGATACCACATCGATCACCGTAGAAGAAAAAGGAGGATTAAAGTTCGTAGAAAAGGATGATGGAGGTTCTGTAAACCACCTTGCGATATCTCTCTTTTCAGTAGTTACTCTAGTAGCAGTGTTGATCTTTCTATACAAAACAAAATTCTCAAAGGATTAACATATCCTGGGAACAGGGTCACCAACCGGTTCCTCTAGTATCCTAGCACCGCCGACTTCGGTTTTCAGAACGACCCTATCAATATCTTCCGTAGCTTTCCCGATCACAGCGGCTTCTTTTCCGTTTTCGTTTCCTTTTATAGCTGACAACACTTTATCCGTGCTGTGGGGATTGACGGCCATTATCATCTTACCTTCGTTGCCGATACTCAATGGATCGATACCGAGCATCTCACCAGCTGCTGAGACCCATTTTTTGATAGGTATCTTTTTCTCATAAACTTCTATGCCGATATTAGATTTACGAGACCACTCGTTTAAAGCGTTTGCTAGACCTCCTCTAGTTGGGTCTTTAACAGCCGCTACACCTCCGACACTCAGAGCGGAATGAACCAGATCGACCAACGGTGCTACGTCGCTCATTATCTCTCCCTGAAACCCGTATCCTTCCCTCTCAGAAAGAACAGTAATCCCATGGTCTCCTACTGAACCTGTTAATATAATATCGTCGCCTGGGTTAAGATTATTATCCGACAACCACCTTGTTTTTCTACCTCCAGCAGTCTCCAGATTTTGATCGAGGAGTGGGTGTCTCTTGCCTATCCCCGAGGTCGTCATTATCGGTTCGTCTAAATCATCTTTTTCCACAACTTTCGTGTCGCCGGTAACGATAGGAACCTCTGCTTTTTTAGATGTGGCGGCGGTACTTTCTACCAACCTCTTAAGCTTAGAAATCGAAAATCCTTCTGGTAAAACTAGAGCAGTAGAGAGTGCTACAGGTTTTGCTCCTATGGAAAGAAGGTCATTGATGGTGCCAGCCACTGCTAGTTTACCGAGGTCGCCACCGGGGAAGAATATAGGTTTGACCGTATGGCCGTCTATAGTAAAAACGATACCATCCACAACTGCAGAATCATCTAAATATTCAAGCGGTATCTCACCCTGCTCGCTTTTAAAAGCAGGTAAAAATATCTCTTTGATGAGTTTTTCCATCTTCTCCCCACCTGCCCCGTCGTCAAGAGATATCTTATCGTTTTCGGATTTATCTTCCAAGCTCATGTCT
>CAZFVW010000199.1:0-3168 GCA_964522285.1 uncultured Thermoplasmata archaeon
CCGCTATGAAGAAAACCGTCATAGGTAATCCCATGGATATCAGTAACTCCATATGGATGAACATATACAGCAGGAATGAAACCATCCCGAACACTCCCAGAGAGCCTAGCAATATCCCTTCGTCATATGGCAGTTTGTTTTCTTTGAAGTAGAAATCTCCATCTTTATGTTTTTGTCTAGCTACCTCAGACCAAAATGTCAATATGCTCATCATTATAGCGCCTACCGCTACAAGTGGGAGGTATAGAGGTGTGGACGGGGGTGATTGTATCTTCTTTTTCAAGACTCCGTTTGAATCGAAGACATATATCCTGTTCTCGGTGGTGATCGAGAAACTGTCTTCACTGCTATCTAGATCTCTCACCCATTCATCTTCGCTATCTCTTTTCGCTATCAATCCTTCGCTTTCAATGTCCCAGATCCTGAAGGTCTGTGACCCTCCCGAACATATCAGAGAGTCATCGATGAAATCAACATGGTGGTTCGATGGATTTAAACTCCTTTCGAAGATGAGCTCTAAGGTAGCGGGATCGTATACTTCTACTTTATTCCGATAAGCTACTGCTAATTTTTCATCTTTAGAAAAGGAACAATCCGTTATACCGCTCCTGTTCGACAAGTATGTTTTATCTTGGTCATCGAGTAGGTAGATCCCCTGGTACTTACTCCAAGCTACTATCCTGTTGTTCGGTGAGACGGAGAAACCGTGTATCTTATCTACAGTGTGGTTGTAAGTGATCTGGCTGTCGTCTATCTTGACTATACTTTCGTTACCGATCAATGCGTAAAGCTCGTCGGTGATGCGAAGTTCGTTTATCGTGTTGTCAGCTGTAAAAACGGTCTCGGTACCCGTCCCGTCTATAAAGAGGATCTCACCATCTTTTGTTCCGAGGTATGTACTTTCACCGTCCGAGGCGATAGCTGTTATCTTGGATTTTATGTCGGATACACTCTCTCTTTCGGCGGTGTTCACGGTCCAGGACTCGAGTCGGTTATCGGATACGACGTGTAAGTTCTGGCCTTCGAGAGTTGATAAGCGTGCGTCTTCTATCCTCGGTCTTCCCCATGGTACGTATAATAATATAGCGGCGGTGATCATAAGAAAAACGATTATTCCTGCCGCTGCTCTAACACGTTTCATCTAGATTCCCAAGTATGTGAACTGTTGGGTCTTATTTTGTTTTTTCGATAAATATGCGGTGGTTTTCTATTTTGGTTTGGGGGCACTGCCGACTCGGGGAATCAATTCCCCTATGTCCTCGGAAAGTATTCCTGCGGACTAACCCCGCCCGTGCTCTCTGCGTGGAACTCGCTACGCTCGCTCCTCTACACCCTCGAAATCTTCGATTTCTGCGGACCTCGCTGGCCCGAACTCTCCCTTCTCTCCTGCTCGGAGAGCGGTCCATCAAAAAGTGTTTAGGGTCTGTTGGTTGTTATTTTTGGGATGTCTGATCAGAGAGATTTATCAAAAAAATTACAAGAAACTAGGGATCGTCGATCCCAGATATTTTTACGATGTCACTAACTATCAAAGATAAAATCTACTTTAACGTTATATCCCAATGTCCTCCCTTGGGAGGTCCGACTCGTTTTAATAGATCTTTTTCCTTCAGTTTTTTGATATTGTTCTCCACTGCGGTTGTGCTTATCTGGAGTTTTTCGGAAAGTTGTTTGATCGTTATCTGAGGATCGCTAGATATCGACTCTAATATTTTTACCTCATTTTCTCCCAACTTTTCTCCCAACCTTTCTTCTCCAGTAATCACTGTTGGAAAGGGGTAGGGAGGTAGAGATGATATTCTAAAAGTCAATAAAATCTAAACATTATATCTTTCTACCCTTTCAGTTGGAGGTACTTTTCTTATTTGATCGATGAGGTTTATCACATTCTCTAGAAACCATCTACCTTCTTCTAGGCTCTCTTCAGCTTGAAAACGTTCAGTGGACAAAGCTATCCCATAGGCAGTTCTTTCCCGTCTATCTTTCATTGTCCAGGCATCGTCTACCATCCGTTTTTCCACCGCTCTTAACTTCTGGATAACGAAAATCTTCCTATTTTCAAGCTTATCATTCTTCCTGTAGAAAAAGTGCTCAAGGGCTGCGATGGCACAAGAATGATTTTTACTGGTGTAACCTATGGAGATAAGCAACGCGAGTATGGAGTGGTATATCCCATAATAGGTTGCTATTATAGCCCAATCGTAAAACAGCATTTCAGTTTCGTCGTCGATCTTAGTACTCAATGTGTCGATATCATTAAGAGACCCTGGATCTACATCGTTGTTTTCGAGAAAACTATCGGAATCCTCTATCAATTTATTCCCGAGTCTGAAATGATGTCTCGCTCTGATCAAGTATTTTTCCGCTAGAGAATCGTCT
The DNA here is from genome assembly GCA_964522285.1 of uncultured Thermoplasmata archaeon. GTDB lineage: Archaea > Thermoplasmatota > Thermoplasmata > Halarchaeoplasmatales > Halarchaeoplasmataceae > CAZFVW01. The sequence goes on from CAZFVW010000199.1 coordinate 2,380, forward strand.
GGATCTACTTCCTTCAGACCTCCTTCGATCTCTTCTATACATCGGTTTACAAATCTCATTTTATCTCTCTCACATATTTGAATGCGATCCTAAGGTAGTTTTCAGAACCATATACCGGCATCCCTTCTTTGAGTATGGCCAGGTATAACAAGTTGTCATCTTTGAGTTCAGATAGGAAGGAATCCGGTGTGATAGTCGTAGGAGATATGTTTTGGGAATAAGATGCGTTTATGGCAGAGCTGATCTGTTCTATTTTTTTGGTTTCGTTAAGATCATCCATCAATACCAGCAGGTCTAGATCACTTTTTTTCCCGTGCTCCCCTCTTGCAGCACTTCCAAAGAGAACGATGGAGTAGATGCAACTGATATTCTCACATGAGTCTACGAAGGACTTCAATTGTTTGTGTAATGATGGATGGGATCTTTTGATACGATCAAATTCCAATGCTAGGGCTAAAGCGCAGTGATTGATCACGATCATATTATCTAGATTTAACCCAAAAAAAGTTTGATTTCCCTGCTCGTGTTTAGTTACTATATCGTTCTCATACAATTTGGATAGTATCCTACTGGTAGTACTTTTACTCACACCCGTATCCCTGGCGATACCTCTCATATGGGGTGATGAATCAAAATTACGGAATAGATATTTTATGATCGTCAGTGACTTATCATTTATGAAACCCGAACTCATACAGGGTAATTCTTGCGGTATGTATATAAAACTTGTCCCATTAATAGGACAACTGTCCCAATAATAGGACGGTTGTTAGTCTGCCAATTTTCTTT
>CAZFVW010000200.1:0-3167 GCA_964522285.1 uncultured Thermoplasmata archaeon
GTTCTCAAGTATAAAGGGATGATGATCCAGTTGGACAAGCTGAGCAAAGAAGTATATGTAGAACCTGAGCCTATTGGAGATATTTACACGTTATCGATATCTTTTATTGTGATCTTATCGACGATATTCACGACGTTGGTGGTCCATAGTATATGGAAGTCCATACGGAGCTAGATCGAAGTGGTTGATTGGAGAAAACTGATCTTTTTGTATATCCTTTTATTTATGTGAATCCAACCAAAAACAATTTAATCACTCTTCTGATTACCCCTACAAGGTGTTGACCATTCCCGAACCAGACGTGATATTAGAAAAACTAACGAACATTCATGAGAGATGCAAAAAGAACAAAGATATCAGCGAAGAGAAGTTAAAAAGATACTTTCATAGATCTGGCATTTTAGAAGAACTGGGATATGATGAAGAAGATATCCACGTGGAAAAAACAGTTAAAGCACAAAAAAGGACCGACATCCACATAACTGATGATTATGGGAATGTTGTCGCGGTTATCGAGTTCAAGAAACCTTCTGTAAGAGATCTTAGGGAACACTTTGATCAGCTGTGGAAACGGTATATGATACCACTTAAGGCGAAATATGGCTTTCTGTATAATGGATTTGAACTACATTTTTTCAAAAGGGTACGAGATAATTACGATAAAAAATTCGGGATGAACGTATTGGACCTTGAATCTGGTGATGGAGCGGAGATCGTCAAACATATACAAAAGCCAGACTATGATCTAACGAACATTGACGTTGTATCAAAATACCTCAAAGGATTTGAAGAAAAAGAAGAGAAATTGAATCTCAAAGAAGAAGCTTCTAGGGAACATTTCTTTGAAAATTTCAAATTAGAAAAAGATTCGGGTTTCGGTGATCTTCTTAAAGCAACCATCAACCTATTCAACGAGATGGAAAAGAAAGAGGGATATGATTTCTTGAAAAGTGCTTATGATTTCTGGAAGATGTCATATGCAAAGAAACCGGATAAAGTTCCAAAAAAATGGAAACCGATCATGGAAGAATGTGGTTTAGGGAAAGGTAAGAAAGATCTGTACAAATTTATGTTCTGTTTAGAAACCACCTACGCATTGTTTACAAGGTTGATATTAGCCAAGTCTGCAGAAGATTACGGTTTTTCTGATATTAGATTCGTAGGGTTTCTAGAAAACGAGATTCAACGGGCTTCTTGGAGGAAAGAGATCCCGAGAGCTTCCTGGGCTAAGATGACACAAAAATTGATAGAAAATATGAAAAACAAATTGGTATCCTCAGTATTTGAAGAAGATATTTTCTACTGGTGGACAGAACCTTATGAGAAACAATCTTATGAAGAGTTATACAAGTATTCTATAGTTGATGATCTGATACTAGCAGCAGATGATTTCGGAGAAAAGATCAGAAAGATTTTGTTGACTTTTTGTAAATTTGACTTTTCCGAGATCAGAGGTGATCCACTCGGGATATTATACCAAAGGTATTTTGATAAGGAAACTAGAAAAGCTCTTGGAGAATTTTACACACCTCAAGAGGTTGTGGATTACATTTTGGATGCGGTAGATTACAAAGGAAGGAAGGTTTTGGATAAGAGATTGTTAGACCCTGCATGTGGCTCTGGAACTTTTTTGGTTACTGCATTGAAACGCTATCTAAATGCTTCAGAAGATATAGCTGAAGATAAAGGATGGACTTGGGTGCTTGATAATCTCTGTAACAATTACCGGATCGTTGGTTTCGATATCCATCCCTTCGCGACTATCATGGCACAGATCCAGTTCATGCTGGTCCTTCTTCCCAAATATAAAAAAGCGATCGAAGAGGATTCAAGATTTGTTCTGATGAGAGTACCTATCTTCAGGACAGATTCTCTGGTTGATGAAAGTCAGAGTGGAACTATTTCTCTGAAAGATTTTGAAGATGGTAAGAAGATCACTATGAAGGTAGAGTTACCGGTTGAAGAAAAAGAAGGGACATTCTTTGAAGAAAGTTTTTCCATGCCACATTCTGGAACTGTTTTGAGGAACACGGATATACACAATAATGAAGAATATTTCGGTGCTCTGCAGGGTCTTTTTGATGTAGTGAAAGAACAGGCTGCGGTGATGGAAGATAAAAACCAGGTATTGAAATTTGATAAAAATATGTACGAGAAAACACTGAAAGAACATTATCTCTCTGATAAAGACTGGTCTAGGATATCTTCATTTTTCGAGAGTTTTGGTAACGAATTGCTAGAAAGGATCTATCACTTACAATCAGAATTCGAAGATGGCAGGTTGATAAAAAGCATAGAGGATATATTTCTGGCTGCTTTGCTTAAGAATGAACAGAAATATGATTATGTTGTTGGAAATCCGCCTTATGTTAGACAGGAATTCGTTACTAGTAAGGAACAATTAAAAGAAGAATTCAATGACGTATATCAAGGAAGGGCTGATCTTTACGTTTACTTTATGAGGAGAGCTTTAGACTGGATAGATGATGAAGGCCTATATGGTTTTATCACATCCGGTAAGTTTTCAAAAACAAATTACGGGAAATATCTAAGAGCTCAAATGGTTTTACAGGGGAGAATTAAAGAACTTGTAGATTTTAGAGGTATAAGTGTATTTGAAGATGCAACTAATGATCCAATAATCATTATTCAAGACAAAAAATCTGAGTGTTTCGATGTTAAGGTATCATACGAAGATCCTAAAAAAAATATATCTTCGGTTATATCTGATATTAAAAATAATGATAACGAATATATGGTTTCTTTCTCATTCCCAAACAAATATATAATAGACGACATAGAAACTACCAGCCAAGGTAGAAAATATATTGAGACATTTAATATACTTCCTTTACCAGTAAGAAAAATAGTAGTTAAATTAAAGAATCTTGAACGATTAGAAAACCATTTTGATGTCTACCGCGGGATAAGAACTGGACGGAATTCTGTTTACGTACATGAAAAAGATAAGTTCAATTCAAATTGTCTTAAACCTATTTTAGAAGGTAATCAGGTAGAAAAATATTATACATCGGAACCTGATAAAGAGATAATATATGCCACAAAGGAAATTTTAAATGCCGAAGATAATCCTGAGATAATGAATTTCTTTAGGGAAAATAAAAAATCCCTTGAGTCACGTGCACAATATAAAAACAGAAAGTCGA
>CAZFVW010000201.1:0-3146 GCA_964522285.1 uncultured Thermoplasmata archaeon
CCTCACATCAATCCTATTCCTCCGAACATTACTCTCAGTGCTACGAACCCCATAAGTGTGAGGATGAAACTGTGCTGCATACCAGTGGCGATCTTTCCTTTCTGTAGAACACCGGCTACGAGCCCGTCACCCAGGGCGTGGACGAACACTGCTAAAGTGAATATGTATTTGATCGTGGGGATCCTACTGGTTTCTATCTGGGCACCACCCATACCTCCGCCCGCCGCCTCCATGCCTCCACCGCTGACATCAGTTTCCTGTAATTCGGCGCCGGCTTTTGCCATCTGCGCCAGGAACTGTGTGTTGAGGATTATAATAACTACGATGAATACCGCGAACGAGATGTAGATGACCGCAAGGTAAGAAGTCATGGCGATCCTTTGTTCGTCCTCCGAAAGATGGACTTGTTTCGTATCATGAGAAACCATAGTCAATACGTCGGCTACGTTACCTCCTGCATCGTTAGCCTTGATAATTATAGCAACGACCCTGTTAACAAGGGGTGTGTCTATCCTCTCTGAAAATAATTCTAAAGCTTCAGAAGCAGGGATGCCCCAATCGATCTGCGCAGCCATCTTTTTTATCTCAGGTGTCAAATCCCCGTACCGACCTGAAGCTGAAACTACTATTGCATCAGCCAACGTCATCCCAAATCTTCCAGCTTCCGCAACATCTCTAAGGAAATCCGGCAATCTTCTTTCTATCCGTTCGATCTCCGCCTGTTTACGATTCACGTAAAAACCTACGGGACCTAAGAACCCCATAGAAGCTAACATAGCCCAATCTATGGGTTCTAAAGGTATCGGAGCAGCACCTAGAGCATCTAACACCAATATGAATCCTAAAACTGCCGCTATGACTGACGACACCATCAATACTTCTTTTGTTTTCCCCAGATTGAGGAATTTTTCCATCGCGGTCCTTTCAGTTTTCCTAGGCATTGATATCACTAATCCTGGTTGATAAGCCAAATTATGAATATGAATCCGGCTTGTGATCCTGGGATCATAATCCCGACTATCGCATAAAGTAATGGTATCGGATTTCCGCCTCCCATACCACTCATTATAGCCATGATAGCCATTATAACTACAAGGAACAAGGGGAAAGCTACGACTACAGTAACGAATGACTCCGCCATCATCCCAAGGGTTTCCATCTTCTGCTGAACTACCAGCTTTCTGCTGTCCTGATACTCTTGTAATTTGTTAGTAAAATAAGGCTTGAGCTGACCACCAGAACTTGAAGTGGTGATCACACCCTGTATGAAATCTCGGAATTTATCGGACGGTGTCCTGTCGGCCGCCCTCTGTAGAGCGCTGAGGATGTCGATGCCAAGAAGCTCGGTATCCCTTGTGATCCACTCGGCTTCCTCCCTGACTTCACCATAAAGGGGTTGTTTAGAAAGTTCTTTGAATATGAGATCGATGTTTACATCAGCGGATGCCATCGATGCGATAAAACTCATGGCATCGGGCAACTTCTTATCTATCTTCTTACCCCGGCTGCTAGCCGCCATACCCGGTGCCCCCATCAAACCGAAATAAGTAACAATAGGTAATATCACGGCCACCATGGCACCAGCACCGAAAAGAAGCCATCCTAAATTCAATATCTGGTCTAATACGGGTCCGATAAATATCCCTGCTATAGCTCCACCTACTAGTGCCAATATAGTGCTCATCCAAACGTACGCGATATACTCTTCAACCCTGACCTTCTTATGGGCCATCAACAGGTCGTCTTGTAAGTCATCGTTCTCTATGTTCTTCCTTTTCACTACCGGACCTAAAGTCCCCCAACAGAATTGTTGGTATGGTGTAAGATCGAGATATTCTGGTACCGCAGCTTTAGGTAATCTAACGACATGCGGACCGTATTTTTCTATCCTATCGCTGGGCTTTACCCTTTTCGTAGATATGAAATCATCTTTAGAAACTCTTAGTTTACTGAAGGCGTCCTGTATCTCGACCATCACTTATCACCTCGGATCCTAGCCAGAGTTTCTTCCGGCTCTTTGTAATAAGAAGTTACTATCTTAGATATTTCTTTGTAATTGGTCATCCCTTTATCTACCATGTATTCGATCATCTCGACCCTTTTAGCGAATTCCTCGTTCATCTCCTCCTGGGTCCAGTTCTTCATCTCCGTTATCTCGTCGAAGTTGAAACTGTGACCTTTGTAAACGAAACCGTCGGATTTTCTGTTCCACTCGAAAACGGTGTTCGTGATCAGTTCATCGCTCTCTGGTTCGAAACCGACGAGTTCTGTTATCTCCTGTATCCTTCTTACCTCTTCTCCTTCCACCCTTGCGAAAGTCTGGATTATCACGAATTTTAGCGCTGTCAAAAGAACACGTGGACAGTTGATAGGCGGGTTCTCAAGCCTATGCACCATTGATTCTACTGAATCCGCGTGCATGGTGCTGTATGTTGTATGGCCCGTCGCCATGGCCTGGAACATCGTATTGGCTTCTTTACCTCTGACCTCACCAACGATGATATAATCCGGTCTCTGCCTCAAAGCGTTCCTAACAAGATCGTACATGGTCACTTCACCAGGGGCTCTCCCCTCGGGCCCTCTCTTTGTCCCACTGCCCGTCCTCGTCGTGCTGGGTATCCAGTTCTCTTGAGGAAGATTGATCTCCCTGGTATCCTCTAGGGAAACTATCTTCGGCCCGGGCGGGATGAAAAGTGAACCTGCATTCAATGTAGCTGTTTTACCGGAGGCGGTACCTCCTGCGATGATCATAGATTTCTCATTCTCGACCATCAGCCAGATGTAAGCCACCATCTCGGGTGATGCGGTATTGTAGGTCACCAATTTGACCGGTGTGAACGGTTCTTCTTTGTACCGTCTGATAGTGATAGATGAACCCCTTGTAGACACTTCCTTAGCATAAGTTGCCTGAACTCTGTGTCCCTCTTTGGTTGTCCCGTCCAGTATGGGCGTAGAAACGGAAACCTGTTTTCCACATCTCTGTCCTAGTTGGATGATATAATTGTTCAACCTCTCTTCATTCTCAAATTTAACATCGGTCTTGACGGATTCGTATTTTGCATGGTAAATGAATATAGGTATGTCTATGCCGTCGCAAGAAAGATCCTCTACATGAATATCGCTCATCAGGACGTCCAGAGGGCCGT
>CAZFVW010000202.1:0-3134 GCA_964522285.1 uncultured Thermoplasmata archaeon
TAAGAGATCGCTGAAAGGATCAAGATGATAGATAAAACGGATGTCGATGTGATAATAGTGACCCGGGGTGGTGGTTCCATCGAAGATCTATGGTGTTTCAACGAAGAGATCGTTGCAAGGGCTATATCCGATGCCGAGAAACCCGTTATTTCAGCAGTGGGTCACGAGACGGATTTTCTGATCTCCGACTTCGTAGCAGATGTTAGAGCCCCTACACCTTCAGCAGCCGCTGAGAATGTTGTGCCCGTTAAAGAGGAATTGGAGAAGATATTATCGAACGATCTGAACAGAGCTGAGAACGCATTGAAGAATATCATCCGGGACCTTAAGGTCAGATTGGAGCATGTAGTTACGAGTAGCGTGTTCCAAAACCCGGAGATCTTGATCGAGGAAGAGTTCCAGAGATTAGATGAGATATCAATACAACTTAATAGGAATATCAAGGATCTTATCAGAGAAAATAAACAGAGACTGGAAAGCCAGGAACATCGGCTTAGAGCACTCAGTCCGAAAGCGGTTTTGAAAAGAGGATATTCCATAGTCACAGATCATGAAGGTGAAGTTATAGAGAGCGTGGAAAGTGTCGACGTTGGAGATCTTTTAGAGGTCAAGATGAAAGACGGGGATATAGATGCTGAAATAAAGGATGTGAAAAGATGCCAGAAGAAAAAATAATGAAGAAAGATGTCGAAATAGAAGATATGAAATTCGAGGATGCTATCACTACACTAGAAGAGATAAACGATAGATTGGAAAGAGAAAAAGTCTCTCTAGAAGAAGCTATAAAACTATACGAGAACGGTGTAAAACTTATCGAACACTGCTCCGAAAAGCTTGAAGAGGCAGAGGGTGAGATAAAGGAGATAACTGAAGATAATGGTGATATGAAGAACGGATTAGATCCATGAGTTCGAGTTGGAAAATATCCGTAAGATATAACAAGGACTAACTATTATCTCAATTGGATTAAAGTGATATGAAGCATGAAGGAAAGCATCAAAGTTATAGAAAATCCAGAGGCTATAAGGGTATCTACTGAGGAGAATCGATTGAAGATATTGAACATCCTTAAAGATGATAGATTATCCGCTGGCGAAATAGCGGATGTGATGAATAAACACCCATCTACGATCCACCGTCATCTAAAAAAATTAGAAGAATGTGGGATGGTAGAGAGATGTGGAAAAAAAATAAAAAAATTCAATCAAGAGAATAGATACACCCGTACAGCGGATGCTTTTATCTTTGACATACCATATTCAAAGGATATGGGCATGAAGGACCTAGATCTGTTTGGAAGCAAAGAAGACATCATGGAAATATTCAACCTCTTAGACCGGGCTAATGTCAATGAGAATAATCCTGAATTGATAGAAGACATCTTGGAGATAACCCGTGATACAAACTCTTCTTATGATGAGATCTGTGAAGAGATCACTGGCAATATAGATGAGTTAGATTTTCTTACAGCAATAAGGTTGAAATTCTTTTTATTCACACTAAAGATGAATAGTAATCCCGAGACCAATAAAGAATTTCACAGAATATTTTCAAATATCAACGAAGATTAATATTTTATATAACACTGTTAAGAAAGCTACACTTGTATCAATGTTCAATAATACCAAAACTTTATTTATATTTAGAGCGATTGCTCTATATCGCTATGAGAAAGGACGTAGAGATAATCAGGGACCCTAAAGCGATCAAGATAGGGGTCGAAGACACTAGGGGTAAGATACTATCCTTGCTGAGAGTAGATGATATGACCATATCTCAGATGGCAGAAGCTCTTAGTAAAGACCAGTCTACCATATACCGACATATAAAAAAACTGGAAGAGGCGGGGTTCATCGAAGTTAGCGGTGAGAAAAAAGAGCACCATATCCCTGAAAAATTATACGGCAGAACAGCTAGTCTTTTTCTCCTTTCTCCAAGGACTATGGAAGCAGGTGGTTCGAAAGAGCTAGAATTGAGTTGGGAAAAAACGCATGCAAAGAAGATAGTTGAGATCATGAACAAGATGGGGTATGAAAACGACGCTTCTGAAGAACTTATCGAGGATCTGTCTGAACTATTCGCTAGATTGTGCGACATAATGAATCAGACCATCGAGAACACCGATAAAGAAGTAGGCGAGATGGATTACCCTATGTTAGTGCGTCTTCGACTGCTATTCTATCTGCTCGAGATAGAGGAAAATGAAGACCTTAAAGAAAAAACAAGGGATCTATTATCTAAATTTAGATCCTGAATATATTCTATTTTAGTTTCATCCCAGATATTTTCATCTAAATTTTGATCATCCTTTATTAGATAATCTAGGAAAAAATATATAAATGGTTTTCAGATTTCTGAATAGGATACAGTGAAGAGTGAGATAGAGGTAGTGGAAGACCCAGAGAGGATCAAGATCGCAGTCGAGAAGAATCGAAGGGAAATACTAGAACTCCTCTCCGACGAGAGATTAACTATAAAAGAAATCTCTGAAGAGATGGAGAAGTCTCCTTCCACCATATATCGGCACATCAATAAATTAGAGAAAAACGGTTTCGTTAACGGTGCCGGTGAATGTCATGATCATCATATACCTAAAAGAAGGTACGAAAAATCAGCTGAATTTTTTATCATGTGTCCATGTGCGTTATCCTCTCTAGATCTGAAAAAAGGACCGATACCGCCCTTAACCGATTGGAAAGATGAGAGCAAGATCGCGAGTACTTTTGAAACTATGGCTAAGCTGGGATTCGATAAGATCGATGACGGTGATGAGATGACAGATATCAATGATAAAGTCATCAAGATGAGAAAGAAGATAAATGAAAGGATCGATGCCCACGGTGAAGAGATCGGTGAAATTAGTTACGATACTTTTATGAGGATCAAAACATACCTTTTGATGTATTTGTTCGTAAAAGACGAAGAAGTTAACAAGGATATCATAGAAATCGTTGACAAATTGACGACCAGTTAAATAGTTCTCTCAAAATCACTCTTTTATTCTACTCTTAGAAGGAAAAAGATATTATACCATATCATATTATCCGAGATTGTTCTTATTGGCCGTGATGGTGTAGCTTGGCAGCATGTGGGACTGTGGATCCCCTGGCCCGGGTTCAAATCCCGGTCACGGC
>CAZFVW010000203.1:0-3114 GCA_964522285.1 uncultured Thermoplasmata archaeon
TTAGCTTCGGTGGTTATCAGTGAAAACGTCCTCAGTTTATCCTCTGACCCTTCATCAGTCCATCCGTCCCATATACCTGCGAATGCGAAGGCATCGTGACCCTGCATCTTGATATAATATGGATAATTTCTCCCCTTTATTTCTCTCCATTCAAAAAAGCCATCTGCGATAACTAAACACCTTCTTTTACTGATGGGTACTCTATAGGAGGGTTTCTCGAACAAGGTATCAGCCCTTGCATTACCCGTTCTAGTCCTGATATCTTCAGCCTGCTCTTTATCTTTAACCCAGAATGGCACTAGGCCCCAATCTAAAAAGGAAAATTTATCGGGTCTATCATCCGTGATCACGGGTAAAGACGGCTTTTCAAAGGCAGATACATGATATATCTTATCAAAATTTTCATCGAACTCTGCTTCAAATCTTCTTTCGAAATAATCTAGATCCTTATTTATCGAATAGTTGAAACACATCTTTTCACCCTCTAGAACTTCAGATTTTTCTTAATAGCTTTCGATCATATCAACACCTATCGGTGCTAGTAACTGAGTAAGGAGTACCAATATCCACAGTTTCCCTCTGATTATATCGTAATCCGCTGCGAAGAATTCCAAGGAACCGCTAAGAACAAAACGTCCAAACAAGAATTCAAAGATCAAAGTCATCACCAACCAGAGGACTCCGATGGCAAGCAGATCTTTTTCTAGGAAAACTATATCAGTCTTCTTTAGCAGTATATATGTCATAAATAGGATGAAGAATATGAGAAGGATCGTGACCAATATCTTTGAAATTTCTACACCCAACAGTTGATCGAATATACCCCTTCGGATAGCGACTAACATCGCAGAAGCTATACCGAACGTGAACCAAACTATCAGTGCGTAGATGAATCCTTTGCTATCCATGATCTGTCATTTTGAACAATTACTGAAGTCTATAAAAAGATTTGTTTCGATAAGATCATAAGCTCATCTAAAGATTCTAAAACCAAATAAAAAATAAAATTATTGGAAAGGGCTTTTTTATACCCTTTAAAAATTTTTACCAGCAATAAAAATGTGCAAAATTTACTACTCTATTGTCTTAACATTAACTGCTTTTGGTCCTTTTTCTCCTTGTTCCGTTTCGAATTCGACGCGGTCACCTTCATTTATAGTGCCACTTTCGATATCATTTCGGTGTACGAAGAGATCTTCTTCACCTTCATCAGGCTCAATGAACCCATAGTTTTTCATATTATTGAAGAATTTTACTGTTCCTTCCATTCGCGATCACCTCCTTGCGTATTTATCGGCTATCTATCTGCCTCTAGTGTATAAAGTTTTTGCTTCAAAATAAGTGTGATATATGAAATTTCAAGAGAATCTTGAATATAGTGGGGTAGATGTCAATCAGATAAGAGAGTGATGATATGGATGCAGATAGATTAGATGATATAAGAGATAATCTATAGGGGGACTGTGATAGCTAGTCCTTATACCTATCTAGCCCTTGGATCTTTTTCTATTATCTCGATGTCCTCGAAGAAATCTATATTCGGTACGCGGTTAGCTTTTGAGAAGATAACTTCGACCTCGCCTACTTCTTCATCTGATTCAAGTATTATCTTGCCGACCTCTTCTTCTCTGATACCGTGTTTTTTCATATTTTTGACTATATCCCATTTGGTGACTTCTTCTTTCAAAGAGAACCTGAAGGGCACCATACCGAAGATGTTGGCTTGTTCCTTATAATCTACTTTCATCTTGACTCTTCCAGAACCCTCTATCTCCTTGATTTTAAGTTCCTTGTCAACATAATCTTCTATATTATCGAAGAACTCCATCTCTTCTCCAGTGACGAAAGTGATAGCTTGTCCGTCTTTGCCCATCCTACCTGTTCTACCTATCCTGTGGACGTAGTCCTTTTCATACCTCGGGATATCGTAGTTTATAACATGGGTGATGTTTTCGACATCTATACCTCTTGCAGAAACGTCTGTTGAAACCAGTATGTCGATCTTACCATCTTTGAACTTGTCCATGGTCTTAGTTCTGGCGGATTGACTCATATCACCGTGCATAGAATGTGCCTTATATCCCAGTCTGCGCAGTTTATCCGCTAATATCTGGGTCCATTTCCTAGTATTTGAGAATATCAAATATTTTCCCGGCTCATTATCGAGCAATGCGGAAAGAGTGGCGATCTTGTTTGCTTTACCCACTCTTATGAAATACTGTCTGATACCCTTTGCAGATACATCATCTTCAGACAGCAGTATCCTGTGCGGGTCGTGCATATATTTTTCAGCTAATTTCACTATCTCTTTTGGCATCGTAGCAGAGTACAGCATGACCTGTTTATCTTCGGGCGTTCTCGCTATTATCCATTTTATATCGGGTAAGAACCCCATGTCCATCATCCTGTCCGCTTCATCTAGGACAAAGAAATCTAAATTATCGAGGATCAGTTTTCCTCTCTTTATCAGGTCTATAACTCTACCAGGAGTACCGGCTACGAATGAGGTATCTGGAAGATTTTCGATCTGATAATTTATGCTAGCCCCGCCATATATAGCCAGGGTCTTTATCCCATGATGTTTACCTATCTTGCTCGCTTCTTTCTTGATCTGTTGTGCCAATTCTCTTGTGGGGGTGAGCACTATAGCCTCTACCCCTTTCCCACCTTCTATATTCTCGAATATAGGGATCAGAAATGAATGGGTTTTTCCGGATCCAGTTCTAGCCTGAACCACCATGTCCCTCCCTTCTATCGATGGAACTATCGATTCCTTCTGAACTTCTGTCGGTTCTTCAAAACCTATTTCATCGAGTGCAGAAAGTGTTCTATCGTCGATTGGCATATCTTTGAAATGTTCTAATTCTGTCATCTTTACCGTGTCCTTTTCACACTGAGGATTCAAGGTTGTTTATATACTTTGACCCTGAGAAACTAAAAACAATAGTTTCATGAGGGTCCAGAAGCGAAATATTGACGAATAAAAGTTCTGCCAAATCGCTGTTAGGTTTCATATCAGTCAGGGAACAGTATGATTTATCGTATAAATTTAGAATATAACCGAAAATATTATAATATAGAATATCTATAATTACGTTTGCGGGGCATGTGTAG
>CAZFVW010000204.1:0-3099 GCA_964522285.1 uncultured Thermoplasmata archaeon
CTTCAGATATCTTAAAGAGTTCATAAAGTATCTTAGCCTTATTTGGTTCGCTTTGGTCCTTTTTCAGCATCTCTTCCATCAATTTTATACCGTTCTCTTTATTCTCATTCGATACTATCTTAGCCCTCAATAAATTTCCATCGAAAAGGGTCTCACCCATCTCTATATCTTCTGCTATTTTCAAGGCTTCGTTATTGAGGTCTTCAGCTTCTTCTACAAGACCTTCCCTGAAAAGCAGATCGGCTTTACAACACATGAAATAACTAGTTATGTCTCTAGCTTTTTGATTTCTCCCCATGTTTATCGCTTCATCATAGAGTTCTTTAGATTTCTCAAAATTTTCCATCAATTTGTATAAGTTACCCATGTTACCCAACGTGATCGCATACCCCTTCTTATCTCCCAAGCTTTCGGAAATCTCTTTATCTTTCTGGTAATATTCAAGAGCTTTTTCATAATCGCCTTTTTCCTTATAGAGTTCGCCGATGTTGTTTGCTGCGTAGGCGACACTCCTTGTATCTCCAACCTTCTCTGATATCTCTAATTTTTCTTTATAATACTTCAAACCTTTTGAGAAGTCACCTTGTTCTGCATAGGCTATGCCTAACTTACCTAAAACATTCTGTTCCATCAGCTTATCGCCGGTCTTTTCTACGATCTCAAGGGCTCTATCACAGCATTCCAACGTCTTTTCATAATCTTGAAGTCTCGCGTAGATGCTGGACATGTTCACCAAAGTGTAACCTATCTCTAAGAGATTACCCAACTCTTCCTTTATCTCTAGCTTTTTCTGATAATATTCCAAAGCTTTATTCAGTTCTCCGAATCCGTAATAAGCGCTCCCCATATTTCCATAAAATCTGCTGATCAGCTGTTTATCATCTAGGTCCTCAGCGATCTCCTTCATCTTTTGGAAGTATTCTATGGCTTTATCGTATTCACTTTTATTCGTATATATCGAGCCTACTTTTCCTATGGCTTCGCATAGTCCATTTTCATCTCCTATACTTTCATAGATATCAGAAGCTTCCTTGAACAAGTTCAGAGCTTCATCGTACTTAGCTTCCAATTTGTGTATATCTCCGATCTTTATCTTACTTTTAGCGATCTTTTCCTTACTGCTTATTTCATGAGATACCTTCAAAGCTTCCTCGTAAGATCCTCTAGCAGATGTCCAATCACCTATTGTTTTTAGACAGTCACCCTTTTTGTGAAATGTGATGATCCTTTCTTCATTCTCATCATCAATATTTCCAGATAGTTCGATGATGTCCAAAAGATAATCATAGCACTTTATAGCTTGTTTGTTAGCGTAATTGTCCTCTGCTTTCTCAGCTGCTTTTTGATAGTAATCGAAGGCTTTGCCGTATCTTCCTCCTCTATACCAGTGCTTTGCTAATTCATAGATAATTTCATCTTTATCTTCGTACAATCCTTCGTACGTCTCTGCTATTAATTTGTGATATTCTTCTCTCAATTCTAGGTTGATATCTTCATATAATATCTCCCTGATCTTGCTGTGGTCAAAACTGTATTTCGACCCAGATGAATTTATGACGTTATGAGTCTTCTCTATCTCGTTCAACTTTTTAAGAAGAACTATCCTTTTCATACCCATGGAATGCTCTAATATCTTGCTTTTGAATTCCTCACCTATCACGCTGGCATATGTGAGTATGTCTCTCTGTTCACTGGTCAGTCTATCCAACCTTCTGGCGACCACGTCATATATCTTAGAGGGAAAATGTATCTCGTCCAATGGCTTCACCAGTCGGTATCCCTGGGTATCCACAATATGACCTTCTTCCACAAGTAGACTCATGAGTTCTATTATAAAGAGAGGATTGCCTTCAGTCTCACGCTGTATCCTATCGATGAATTCATCCTCAAAGTGTGTTTCAGTGAATAGAGAACCGATGATCTTTCTAGTAGATACTTTATCCAACCTATCAAGTTCTATCTCACCGTATAGATCTTCAGCACCCATATTGTTCAGAACGCTTAGAAGAGGATTATCTTTCTCCGACACCCCTTTAGCGATATCTTCAGGCCTATATGTACCTAATATCAATATATTCATGTCTTCAACATTTCTAGAGAGATAATGGAGAAGATTGAGTGTGGTCTGGTCTGCCCATTGGAGGTCATCTATAAAGAATATTATCGGGTTTTCTTCTGACAAACGTTGAAGACCGAGTACTACGTTGTCGAACATGTTCTCCTGTTTTAGTTTTGGATCATCCACGAGGTGAACACCCTCGTACTTACCTGATCCGATGAACCAATCGATATCGGTGTTTTCTATTTCATGTTCCGTATTCTGTGGTCTCTTTTTTTGTTTCTCCAGTTCTCTCAGTGTACTTGTGATGTCATCTATGAGCACCTCGTTTACTGTGCCCTCGACGACTGCAGCTAGAGAAAAATGTTCTGACGGACGAACGAAAATGTTGTATTTATCAAAAGTTATACCACTAAGTTCCCCACCACCTTCTTCACCCATAAGATCTAAAGAATCTTTCACGAAACTTTGAACGGAATTAAGCATCTTGGAAAAAATATCTGGATCTAATGCGGACTCTTTTCTTTCAGCCTTCTTTAAAACATTGCCTTCAGAGTCCATAAGATATACCGAGATCATCTTAGGTGGAGGTGCCCCAGAGATAAGATGATAGAGATTTATCTCTCTTAGTGCCTCTCTCACAGGCATGAGTGGTTCTATATTATCCGCCAGACACCATCCTTTGACTATCTTTACTTCCGAACCCTTCACTTCATCGATCAGTTCTTCGACGAGTCTTGTTTTACCAACACCTGCCTCTCCAGAGATGAAAACCGTAGAACCGTTTCCCTCCTTTGCTTCTTCTAGATAATCTTCCAATCTAGATAATTGATGCTCCCTCCCGATGAGGTTCGGCTTGAAACTAACTTTTTCCAGTTCTCCTACCACTAGATCAACTCGCCTATGTTAAGAAAGAAAAAGAAGATAATAAGGATTGTGGGTGGAGAGAGTTCTGTAGGATAGTTTGGATATATTGGAGAAAGCTCGAAAGGTTATCGATGCAGTTTATTTACAAAAATGGCTTCCACCTTTAACTCGAG
>CAZFVW010000205.1:0-3098 GCA_964522285.1 uncultured Thermoplasmata archaeon
TTTCAAATTGATGGATGCTCCCGCGTCAGAAAAATGAACAAACGATTTTTCAACTAGGTCGCTCTTTTTAAAATATTAAAAAAGTGCTCCCGCCGGGATTTGAACCCGGGTGTTTGGCTCGAGAGGCCAAAATGATTGGCCGGACTACACTACGGGAGCAAAGATGAACGGAGTGAATCTTTGCGACCTAGTGGAAAAACAAAGTTTTTCCACGTTGGGTGCAAGAATGAGTGAAACGAATTCTTGCGATCTAGTGGAAATCTTGGATTTCCACGTTGGGAAGCAATGCGAATGGAATGAAGTTTGCTAGTGGCAAAAGTGAACATAGTGAATTTCCTGGACATAGGACAATTCACAGAGTAATTTGCCACTCAGTCAAAACCTTACACAGAGATTTCATATTTAATGATTTTCACGGGATACCGCATCGATAATACTTTTTAATCCTACCTTTTTACCTAAATCATGTCGATCTCCATCGATGTAGGCGGGACTTTCACGGATTTCGTTGTGATAGATGATGAGATAAAACATTTCAAGCTATCTTCAACCCCGGACAACCCAGCTAGATGTATCAAAGAAGGGATACGTGGTATGGATCTAGAGGGCGATATATTTCACGGAACAACTGTTGCTACAAACGCTATCATCGAAAAGAAAGGAGTCGGCTGCGCTTTCGTTACTAATAGGGATTTCGAAGATATCTTGTTCATCGGAAGGCAGACCAGACCTAAACTCTACGACATCCACCCCCAAAAACCTAAGCCACCTCTAGAGAGAGAAAACTGTTTCGGTATCGATGGAAGGATAAATGCAGGCGGAGAAATCATCGAAGAAATAGATGAACAGAAAATCCACGAACTTGGCCGGAGTCTAAAAGACAAAAATCTACCAGCGGCAGTCTGTTTGCTTCATGCATACGCCGATCCGGTTCATGAAAATAAAGTTGGCGAGATATTCGATGAATACGATCTGGAATATTCGCTCTCCTCACAGGTTTCCAGCGAATACCGAGAATACGAAAGGGGTATGACCACTCTACTCGAGACATATCTATCGCCCCTTGTAAAAATTTACTTCAAACAACTTAGAAAAGTCTTCCAAAAAGATCCGTTGATCATGAAGTCTGGCGGTGGGCTTGAACTTTCTTCTAGTGTCAAAGCTGTAGACACTATCTATTCAGGCCCAGCGGGAGGAGTAGCTGGTGGCAAATATATCTCAGATATCACCGGCTGCGAAAATATAGTTACCTTCGATATGGGAGGAACCAGTGCGGACATAGCTGCCATAGTAGATGGTGAGATCAGTTGGAAAGACCAGGGTGAGATCGAGGGTTTTCCAGTACAATCTAAGATGGTGGATATCGTAACCGTTGGGTCTGGAGGAGGCAGCATCGCCAGGAAAGACGAAGGCGATGTACTGCGTGTCGGACCTGAAAGCGCAGGTGCACAACCCGGACCAGTTTGTTACGGACGTGGGGGAGAACAACCCACCATCACCGACGCATTGTTACTGCTTGGTTACATAGATCCGCAATATTTCCTCGGGGGAGAGATGGACCTAGATATAGAAAGGGCTAGATGTGCTATAGAACGACTTTCAGACACTCTCGACATGTCCGTAGAAGAAACGCTTCTAGGCATATATCGGGTTTCGAATTCGAAGATGGCCAGGACTATGAAGAAAGTGACAGTAGAGAAAGGCCTTCATCCAGAAGATTTCACGATCCTAGCCTTCGGTGGCGCCGGACCGCTGCATGCAGCTTATCTAGCAGAAGAATTAGGGATGAAAAAAGTCATGATACCTCCGATGCCCGGCGTGTTTTCAGCTCTTGGTATAGCTACAGGGGATAAAGTCAGCGATCGCTCAACTTCGATATTCTGTGATATTGAAGATGAAGAAACCATACTCAAAGAGATCGAAAATATCGATGTATATGATGGGGAAAAGACTAGAACTATCCTAGGTCTCAGGTACAGGGGCCAGAGTTATCATATCAACGTCCCCTTCCATGGAGACTTTGAAGAAACAACATCAAACTTTCATAGAGAACATAAAAGGAGATACGGCTACGAAAACAAAGAAGCGGATATCGAAGTTGTTAGGATACATATCGAATCTATAGAAAAGATAGAGATGAAGGAGCTACCTCATATCGTTGAAGATGTTGAACATCCAAAACCTCGAGATGTATCTTTCCCGGATGGTGATTATAGAACCGATGTCTATTACCGCATGGGATTGAAAACTGATTTTGAAAAGTTAGGACCCGCGATAATAGAGGATAAAAATTCGACTATACTCGTTCCACCTGACTGGCACTTCAGAGTTGATGACCTCGGTATCATCCATATGGAGGTGTGTGGATGATGAAAAAGATCGACCCTACCAAGATGGAAGTGATGAAACACGCCTTCATGTCCATACCAGAACAGATGGGTGCAGCCCTTCAAAAAAGTGCATATTCACCGAATATCAAGGAAAGGAAAGATGAGTCCTGTGCCCTGTTCGATATGGAAGGAAGGATGCTGGCCCAGGCGGAGCACATACCTGTTCACTTGGGAGCTATGCCCTCAGCACTGTCGGAATCGCTTAAGGCGTGTGAGATCAAAACAGACAGCCAGATCATACTGAACGACCCTTACTCTGGAGGAACTCACTTACCGGACATCACCGTCATAAAACCTGTTTATAAAGATGACATTTTGCTAGGTTACTGCGTCAACAGAGCACACCACGCTGACATAGGTGGAAGAACTCCCGGCTCGATGCCCGGAGACAGCAAAGTACTGGAAGAAGAAGGTATCTTGATAGAACCCCAGTATATCATCGAAGATGGAAAGATAATCGATAAAACATTAGATCTACTCAAAGAAGCTAGGTGTCCCTGGGAGAGGATAGGCGATATCAAAGCCCAGATAGGTGCGAACGAGCTGGGAGCTAGGGAACTTATCAAAACGATTGAAAAATTCGGTCTTGAGACATACACAGAATTCGCTTCCCAGATGATCGAATATTCTACACAAAGAACCAAGAATATCATCCGGGGATTGCCTGATGGATCCTACAACGCAAGCGACACTATGGAGTGGGGTGAT
>CAZFVW010000206.1:0-3098 GCA_964522285.1 uncultured Thermoplasmata archaeon
GGTTCACGAGTAGTGATCCAGCTGGTATGATGGCCGGGCCGAACAGGTACGCGTATGCGGGGAATAACCCCGTAAATCACGAGAACTTGTTTCGAGTGAGCTCAGGAAAATCCCTTGCTTTTCCTGTAAATGCGAGGGATTCCAGCGGGATGTTACCGTTCAGAAGGAATGATGCGAAGATAGACGGTGGCGGGTCTTCACCATACGGGTATGATCAATCCGGTGAGTGGGAGTACGATGAAAGCGAGAATAAAGACTATGTGACTGATCTAGATAAGAGGCTTGCAAGAAGAGACGAAGCTATCTCTAGCTATATGAAACAAGATATAGAAGAAAAACCAATAATTCCAAAACCACCAGAGGATGCTGAGTGCGTAGACAAAACTAAAGGATGGGGTACAAAAATAGTCTGTAATGGAGATGCAACTACATATTTAGATGATTTATTAGGATCAGATACTGTATTTTGGGGAGGTATTATAATCGGTTTAATAGGTGGAGCTCATGGGAACATTCCTCTAACAACAGCATCTTTAGAAATAAGTATTATAAGCCATTACGTAGATAAATGTGATGAAGCTGATGAAAATTTTGTCATAAATGTTCCATTTGTTGGCCATCCTTTCTATACATGTGAGGGATAATCATGATAGATTGGCTTTCTATAATATTTTTCGTTGTTTTCATCCTTATTTTTACTGAAACTATAGAAATAAAAATAAAAATGGAGAATGGAGATAATAAGAAATTTTTTATTAATTACTTTAGACTTTGGTTTTATTCAGTCATTTTAGTATCTGTCCATTATCATAACAAGTCTGTTAATATTGCTTTTTACATAGGCATTACTATTATAACATCTATTCTTCTTTTAAGAGGATATTTTGATATAAAAAACAAATGAGTATGATTAAAATTTAAATCATACAACAATCTGCTCGGGCGGATGCTGTGGTGGTGGGGGATGCGGCGGAACCAGTAACGTATTCACCGATCACCCGATCTCGATGACTATAAACGGCCAAAAATATTATTACTTATTTGACGGATTAGGTTCCGTAACCGAGGTGACCAACTCGGACGAAGAAGTGGTGAATAGATGTTTTCTTTAGATTCACGACCGTTCGATAACTCACTCAAAGAGCTGATTTCACAGTATTCAGAACCGACTTCAATTTGCCTTCTAGTACGTTCACTCTTGACCTCAGTTCGGCGTTCTCTTTCTTCAGTTCGTCGAACCTTTTCCGGAGCAGTTTGTTGGGTCCCTTGAACACTTCCTTATTTTGATCGGAAGTGATGTCGATAACATCTTCGTCATATCCCTTCAGATAGTACGCTAATTTGACCTGGATCTCTACCAGATTATCTAACTGGACATCGTAATATAAACTCTTCATACCCGTCTTCAGGAGGTTCTTATGGAACTCGAGGTCCCCGGTCACCATGATATCCTCTTCATCCATGAAGTCGGCTATCTCAAAATCCAGTTTCCCGCTGTGTTCCTTCTCTATCTCGATAAATCCATCGTCAGATGAGAGTTCTTGGAAATCTTTTATCTCTTGGATCAATCCCGACGGTAGGTTCTCGTCCAGTACGATCTTCATGATATTTTATAGGAACTATCGTAGTTATATTTTATGAGTTCATCGTACCACAAGGTTAATTAATTACTGATATAATGATTTTGAAAAGCCTCTAGGAGGGCTAAAAGATGAAAAAAACAAGAATATTTTTAGTTTGCCTTATTGTCGTTACGTTCGTTCTGAGCGCTTTGGTTCCTATGAACGCCTCAGCGGAAGTGACCAAGCCTGGATGGGAAGAAGGTCAATCGTGGTCATTCGGTTTCGAAAAAGACCTGGATACACATCTAGATGCTTCGTCTAGTCTGGGTGGTGGATTCGTGGGTTCGGATTCTGGTATCGAAAGCATGAAATTCGACCTCGACGGTGAGATGGGATTTTACCAGATATACAAAGTGACCGATGTAACTGATGAGAGATACACCATGGATATTGAGGCCGGTGGAGGGATACATATCGACGGTAGTTTCTCGGTCAAAGGTGAATTCCCCAAAGAAGGCGAATACACGATAAATATGACAGATTATCAAAGCATGGATCAAGATATCCCTAAAGAAGAGATGGAGATGAGCGGTGAAGGTGGTCTAGACGTGGTTTTAAAGATAGAAGGATACGCTCATTTCGACAGGGACACTATGGCCATGGAAGACGTTCATCTAGATATCTCTATAGAGATGCAGGGAGATTACAAAGGTAAGAACATCCCCTGCGGTGACAATTCTATGATGGGTGCGTCTTACTCGATAAACGATGATTACGAAGATTACGAAGTCAGTTACGAATACGAAGATGTGGATGCCGAGATGAGCGGTTCTCTCCAAGCGAGTATCGACATGGTAGCAGAAGGGGGTATGAACATGTTGGAATTCCCCTTCAGTGTAGGCGATAAGTGGACCATAGATACCAACGCCACGATATCCGGCAGTTACAGCGGAGAGATCGATGCTTCTGGCCTGCCATCGTTCATGGAAGAAAGTACGGATGAAGAAAACTTCTCCTTCCCTATGACCATGGAAGATATGGATCTGGATGAGGAACACATGGATGATGGGAATATCGAGGAACACACCCAAGAGATCAAGATGAACGCAGAGTGCAAGGGAACCAGTCAGGTAGAGTTGGAAGATGGAACAACGGCTACTGCCTATGTCATCGAGTATACAATGGTTGATAGTTACACGTCATACTGGGACGATTATGAACAGGAAACGACCCTTTTCGAGCTGCAATACTGCCCGGAGAACGAATTCATCATGCCCTGTGACATGACCAGCATCTCAGAAGGTATAGGTGGAGACATGACTGGCGGTATGGGATCGGAGATGGATATGATATCAGGTCTAGCTGGGGTGAACGAGGACGACATGTCCATGAAACCTATCAGTGAAAACGAAGCCCAGGAGAAGATGAACTCTATCACCGCTATGCCGGAAGATGAAGGAAGTTCCATGCCAGCACTATTTTCGCCTCCTTTGATATACATCTTGCTCGGAGTGATCGTAATAGTAGTTCTTCTAG
>CAZFVW010000207.1:0-3041 GCA_964522285.1 uncultured Thermoplasmata archaeon
ATATATCCAAGTGCCCAAGCTGCGGTGTTCCTCAATTCTATGTTCTTATCGCCGAGCATGACACCTATGAGTGCCTGGATAGCCCTATCGTCCCCTATAAGACCAAGAGCTTCGACTATCTTCAATTTTACCCAGTCGTTCTCCTTTTGCAGTGATTCTATCAGCTCTGGAACAGCTTTCTTGTCGCCGATATCTCCCAGAGTCTGAGCTGAGTGCATCTTCTCTTCTTCGGTGCCGTTGTTCAGCAAACCTAATAGATCAGTCAAATCTCCCTCTTCTTTAGCAGTCACTATCTTGGACTCGATAGTTAACCCTCCTTGGATTTATTATATCGATTTAGTCTCTTATTAACTTTTTGTAATCCTTTCGTCGTTCTTTTTGGTAAATGGCCTACATGCCAGTTATCCCGAACTTCCCGACAGCCACCGCTAAGGAGAAAACGGTGATACTAACTGGCAGCATGATCCCGAGTTGATATTTGAACTCTACAGGATCGAGCTGTGACTTTATACCCGTCGTGAAATAAGTTATCACCAGACTCAGAAGGACGAGATAGATACCCACTACTGCAGTAAAATCCACCGGCGAGATCATGCTCATGCTGCTTATGTCCGAGAAAACGCCGTGCAGCATGAAGTAGAGTGAGGAAACTACACCCATGACGACCGGAGCGAACACCAGAGCTGTGCCTTTCATCATCTCAACGGATTGCGATAACTTCGACTTGATCTCGTGGTCCATCTCCTCCATGCTCCGCAGGTAATCTGATATCTGAAGGATGGTCTTGCCGGCTTCTTTAGGATCTTTCTTGGTTATCTGGACAACTGTTTTCATCGTGGCTTTGATCGTATTTGAATTGATATCTTCGAGGACGCCGTCGCTGCCGAACAATGCTTCTTCTAACGGTACACGATTGACCTGTAAGAAACACGTGATCCTCTCGAAGAGAGAACCGACCTTGGTCCCCTGCATGGCATCGCTGGTCTTCTGCAGGGCCTTTTCAGGGGGCATGCCCTCGGCGATCCGGCTTCCCAGTTGAAACAGTGCGTCCGGGAACTCCCTCTCCATCTCTATGACTTCTTCTCTCTTTTTCTTGCTATCCCAGCTGGTCTTCAAACAGAAGTAAGAGATAGCGGTGACCGGCGGCCAGAAGTAAGGTAGGGGCATCAAGAACGAAAGTTGATCTGATAAAATTATTACGGGCAGCATCATGATAACTGCTAAAATTGAAGCTTTTACGAACACTCCGTAGGTCTCGTTACCGTCTTCTATATCTGGAGGTGATGTTGTACCGGGCCTGTCTCCCAGTATCTTGTAGGAATAGAAGAAAGCTCCAGCCGGTGCCAGGACGTCCATGAGCAAGATGATGTGGGCGAGACCGATACCTCCTTTCTTGACTGTTTCCTCCGAGTCCATACTGGAGATATCTAATCCGCTGAGTGCCAGCATGGGAAGCATGGCTCCGATTATCAGCGGCAGTAAGATACCAACGGCGAACAGTATCGTGGTCGGAGTACCCAGTGAGTTGGCGAAGTCTTCTACTTGTCGCTTGGTCCCTTCGATGACTATCTCATTGGCCTTTTCGAGAGCGGAGTTCAGCCCTTCTTTCGTCCTTTCTAGCATAGCTGACCTGACTGCATAGAGCGCCCTTTTGAGGTCTTCGTTCCACTCGCCCCATCTGAGCGCAAAAGCGACGAAAGATTCCTCCAAACTGCTCTTTTTTCTGGTGTGGACGTCCCAAAGGACTTTGTTCAATCCAGAAGACATCGGTTCTTCAGTGTTCTCCGCCGAGAAGGATACCGCCCTGTACAAGGAAGGTTTGACCCTCATAGCCATGGTCATGTAGTTGATGCTCTCCGGAGCCTTACCGATGCTCTCGGCCTTCATCCTCTGTTCCAATATCTCGGGATAATTAGCGGTGAAGATCAGCACGGCCATAGGTATCACGAGAACTGAAGGTATGCCGTAAACAAGAACGTCGAAAAGACCGAGTGGCTCGATAAAGTGGATCACGCAAAGCCCGGCTATCGTGGCGAAGAACGATACCAGGGCCATGACCCCCGCGAAGAGTACCACCTGTTCGTATTTCAGATCCATATCTATGAAGAACATGGTCTCTTTGAAGTCCTCGTGACCGTAGTTCCTCTTGGCGGTCTGATAACTTTTTTCAGCTTTCTCTAAACGTTTCTTCGCTTTTTTATATCCTTTGGAATCCTTTCCATGGACTATGCGTACCTTCCTGAGATCTCTCTCCGCTTTCCTCAGTTCTTTACCCTTCTCGATGTAAACCTCATGCCGTTCCTTCCTCTTCTCTTCGACCTCTTCCTTGCTAAGACCGAAAGCGTGGTTGGCCTTTTTACACAACCGTTCATAGAGCCTAGACATACTTTATTCTCTTCTCGAACCACTCGTCCCAGTCTCGTTTCACTTCCCGGTAATCCTTCGTACCGTGGTACTCTTCGATAAGGTTCCAGAACTTGTCGTTGGCGTCTGCGACCCAATCCGGCTTGAGTATCTGCTCTCCCTTCTCTTCAGACGCCTCTACCATCCTCTCCCGGATATGAGCTCTCACGTTGATGTTGCGTATAGCTTGTTCGTAGGTGAGCCCCCAGGACCGCGCTATGGCCCCTATCTTCTCGGAATTGCGGGTGAAGAACTCCGTTGGTTCAAGTTCACCGTCGTAGTGCATCAGGTCGTTGAACTCTTCGTCCTCGTATTCGGAGATATGTGTTAATCTTCTTTTTCTGGTCTGCATCCCGCCTGGTCTTATTATGCCGGCGATAACGACTATATCCGTGGCACTGAAACTCTCCTTGGATATGTCCATGTCGTGGACGACCCGTTCGTAAACAGCCATGGGTGAATTACCGTGGATGGTGCCCATGCTCCCCAGTTGCAGACTGAATTTATCAAAAATATAGCCGGTAGCGATATTCCCCAAGGTGATGATAACTTGGGGGTTGACCAGCTCCAGTTGTGAATCCAGGTAAGATCCGCAAGTATCTATTTGTTGCTGGGTCGGCTGGTTATCGGGTAGGTAG
>CAZFVW010000208.1:0-3026 GCA_964522285.1 uncultured Thermoplasmata archaeon
GGATAACTGACGTCGTTCGTAATGATTTTGATGGAGGTGAATAGGGTGTTTTTTAATGTCTGGATGGAGGTGATACCAGACGGCGTTCGTAATACGAGAGTTTAGAGGGGGGTTTTGGAAAGTGTTTTAAAGTAAGATTCAATAGGTTTTACGATAGACCTCCGATCTATTCAACTCTCCTCATACTCTTCGAATCCACGTTCTGAGTAGGATTTTTCAAGGATATCGATTAGTTTTGTAGCCATCTTTTGTGCAGCAGCATGGCTCATGTGAATCCTTGTACCTTCTACCTTTTGTTTTCCTTCCTTTTTGATCCCTGGCATTTTAAGGAAATCGATCCTTAGATCTCTATTACCTACCTGGATATACGCTAAATTTGAATAATCATCATTTATGATATCGATCTCTATATCTTCTGGTTCGAATTTATAGATTTCATTCAGATCGATCTGGACATTAGAACTTTGCTTTTTTTCTTCGTTGGTTTCTTCTGGCATATCAAGCACTTCCTGAAATATTTATGGAATATGTGTTTTCTTCATCTCCAACATAGTTGGTAGTCGAATCCTCTATCACATCAAAATCGTCTGTTGTTGCTTGAGCATATGGGAATATATCCTTCTGAATACAATATTCTCTTATTGCTTGTTCCATACAATCTGTATTTTCTTTATCATCGATCAAAGCCAAAGAAAGGAAGGTTAAAGCGTCGATTATCTTTGAATCTGAATTTACTCTATATATTGGATGCTGGCTGTCTTCTTCATCCTTTGCTACCAATTTTAGATCTACAAGGTTACTCAGCGATCTTCTGATGCTTGGAGTAGAAGCATCGGTCAAGATCTCCAGATCTTTTGGTCTGAAGATATTATATGGGTCAGCTGTTAATTCTTGTACTACCCTGGTTTGAACATTATTTCCAAATAAGCCTTCGAACGGCTCGTTGATGTGCTTTACCATATCTTCAGTAAATTCGGGGTAGTCTTCACTCATCCTATCATCTCTGACCCTAAATAATAAGTTCTAGTTTTTAAACTTTTTGTTCAGATTCTGTAACTATATTTTCAGTTCACAGCTTTTTCATATGTCTGTGGTGCGGGATCTCAACATCGTAGTATTTTGCCCATCCGTCCGCCCAACCCTTATCTTCGATATTGATTGCTAATTTTTTATCTCCAGAAGGAATCTTCCCCATCCGGACTTTAAAATTTTCAATCCTCTTGATCTTTTCTTCAACATCTTTTATCTCTATTTGAGAAGCCTTCACTTTGCATTTTCATAATGTAACAATACCACCGTTCTTTTTTATCCATGCAAATAATCTAGATAATTTTATTCCCGGGTCCGGTGGTTCAAGTCCTTCTTTATTATCCATCGCTGGAGTATATATCTGTGTCTTTTAAGACTTTTGATTGAAGGTTGTTTTGATCACGAACTACGGTTTGTAGTGATCTGTAGGTGGGATATTTTAGGGTAAAAATTCTTAGATCAACTGATGTAGATATTTCGGAAATAAAGTTCCCGATAGTTTCGGAATCTTAGATTCCAAAGATAGAGGAACATCCTATTCCTCGACTCGAAGGAATTTTTGTAAATATTTTTTGGAGGTGAACTGCCATCCTTTGCGTGCAATCCACCTGCTACCTTTTGCGAAAAATAAGGGGAAAACTGCCATCCTTATTTCGGGAATAAAATTCCCGATATGATTCGAAAACTCCGTTTCCGAAAAATTGCGGAAAAATTAGAAAGACACTACCAACCCATCGCTTCGGAGGTGATATCATGGTTTCTATTTACTGGCTATGGGATGAACTGCCGGGTTTTGCGTGCGAAATTCGGGGGGTAACTGCCGTCCTTTGCGAAAAATTGATGTTTTGGGAGTGTTGGTTTGGGGGTGTGGAGCATCAACCCGTCCACATTTTAAGATGTTTTAGAGGAAAGATTATTATCTGAACAACTCCAATGAGATAGATTGTGGATAAGACTAATCTTTTATTTAGAATATTGATTTTATTCTTATACCCTCCAGCTTGCTACGACCGGGAGGTTCATTTCTGCAGTAAGTAACCCTACCATAGAATAGGAAAGTAAATATCTCATGTAGTTATATTCTCATGATGTAATATCATGAAAGCAGCTCTCTGCATAGTTCGTGTTACAGAGGATGTTGAAGCTAACTTCAGACACATAGTGGACGCGATACTTGAATGTCCTGATGATACGGATCTGGTCCTTTTTCCGGAATCCTCTATAACAGGACTTATCAATAATGACGATCCATCTCATGATCTACCAATAGGACAACCGATACCGGGAGAATATACCCACATATTGTCTGAGATCGCTATAGAACGTAATATGCACATAGGTATCGGTATGTTGGAAAGAGAAGGAAAGAAACTCTATGACTCTGCCATCCTGATAACACCCGGTGGGGACATCGCACTGAAATATCGCCGCATGACTCACGGATGGCATGGAAAGAAAGCTGACCCGAAAGTATATTGTAAAGGAAATGAGCTTAAAAAGGCAAGGACGACTCTGGGGACCTTCGCTTTCCTGATATGCGGCGACCTTTTTAGTGATGAACTTATCGCCCAAATTCAGGGATCGCGACCCGATTGGATACTCTTTCCCTTTGCTCGCTGTTTTGAAGATGGAAATTACGATCAAAAAAGGTGGGAAGAAGAAAGACGTTACTATATAGAACGAGTTAAGCTTGCTGGAAGCACGACTCTGATGGTGAACTACCTTGCTGGCAAAGGTTCTAACTGTGAGAATTTTGGAGGGGCCATGGTGGTATCACCTATGGGAGAGATAATAGCAGAGATGCCGATTGGAAAAGAAGGGGAGCTGTATGTTGAGATATGATGACCCCTCATATACCGTTTAGTGGAACTGATTTCTGACTCATTACCAAATGCATACATATTTTAGTATAAATACGTGGATTCGACAACTATCAAGGTTCATATGGAACCCACCACCAGATTTTAATAATTCTATAGTAAACCCCGAAAAATTTT
>CAZFVW010000209.1:0-2970 GCA_964522285.1 uncultured Thermoplasmata archaeon
ACTGGTGGGGCACTCATGGGGAGCCTGGTTGGGTTGGATATTCGCCGCCGAGCACCCGGATTACGTCGAGAAGTTGATCTTGATTGGGAGCGCCCCCTTCGAAGATAAGTACATCGATAAGATGAAGAAGACTTTAGCTGAACGGATGAGCTCTGAGGATAAGAAGGAGTTCTATAAGCTGAGGGAACTCTTGGAGAAAGACGGTGATGGGAGGTGGTTGAGTGATTACGGTAGATTGATAACAGAGTTGAGTTCCTATGAATTGATCGATGATATTAATGAGAAGGTAGAGGTTCTCCCCGTGGTCAACGCCTCGGTCTGGAGCGAAGTGGAAGAGATGAGACGAAGCGGTGAATTGCTAGCGTTGGGTGAGAAGATAGAATGTCCAGTAGTAGCTATACACGGAGAATACGACCATCATCCCTACGAAGGTGTGAAAGAACCGCTGGAGGAAGTGCTTGAGGACTTCAAATTCATCCTATTGGAGAAGTGCGGCCATTATCCTTGGAGGGAGAAGTATGCCAGAGAAGAGTTCTTCGAGATGTTGAAGGATGAACTATGATACGTTTTATTTCATGTGGAAGTCGGTCCTTCTTCTTCGATGGTCCTCTCTTTCCACTTCCCTGTTCTGAAGTACAGGTAAGAGATGAAAGCGATAATAATATTACTCATAGCCATCCCGATCCATACACCGAGTATACCCATGTCCAGTCCTATGCCAAAAACTGGAAAAGCGAACAGGTAAGAAAGACCGATCCTTAACACTAGTATCCTCATGAGCGAGAACACCATAGCCGGCTTGGTGTGTCCAGTTCCTCTGTAGGTAGAATCGAAAATCCTGAAGAAACCGAAGAACGGGACGGATACGATGAATATCGCTATGAACCTTGAAGCCTCGTTCACAACACCCATGTAATTTTCTATACTTCCCTCGTCGAGGAAGAAACTGACCAGATGCCCCCTTACGAGGAATATGAAAACCGTGATGATACCCATCAGTACTCCTGAAACGAGAAGGGTTTTATCAACGATGGTCTCAGCTCTCTTTTTCTGCTTGGCTCCGATGTTCTGACCCACCATGGTCATCGATGCGCTGGCGAAGCCCCATATACCTAGATTTACCATCTGGATTATCCTCTGTCCGATGCCGTACGCACTCAATGGGATGGTACCGAAATGTGCGATTATCGCCACTAAACCGACGAATCCTAGTGAACTGCCGACACGTGCTATGGAAGCGGGTACGCCTATGTCCAGTATCTTTTTCACCCATCCCAGCTTGATCTTCAGGTCCTTTAGTGACAGTTTGATATCGACTTTACCGTTGAAGAGCAGGTAGATACCCACACCCGCAGCTACCCCTCTGGTGGTCACCGTAGCTAACGCCGCACCTGCTACCCCCATCTCAGGGAAAGGTCCGATCCCCAATATCAGAAGCGGATCCAGGATCACATTGAGAACTACACCGATAGCTCTGATATACATGGGAGTTTTCATGTCACCTGTCCCTCTTAGTATGAACCTGAAAGAGATGAAGGCAAAGGTGACCGGAGATCCTATGAATATTATCCGTGTGTAACTTAGAGCCAGCGGATAGACGTCGGCTGGGGCACCGATCACGTTCCTGAGTAGCCAACCAGCTGAAAAGAAACCGATGATCCCACCGACTATACTTATTATGAGCAGTAAGGTGAAGATTTGGCCTGCAGCTTCGTTCGCTTTCTCGTCTCCCCCTGAACCGGTGTGCTGAGAAACTAAGGATATACCTGCGGTAGCCAATCCCATACCGAAGGCCATCAATACCATTATGAGTGGAAAGGAAGTGGTAGGGGCCGCAACGGCTTTTGCACTCACTCTGCCCAGCCAAAAGGTATCGGCGAGGTTGTAGCCTGTCTGCAGCATACTCGCCACGACGACGGGCCACGCCAATATCAGCAGGGTCTTTACGATGTTGCCGTTGAGTATCTGGTCCCTTCTACCTTCAAGCGTATCTTTCATATTATCATTCTGTAAGAAGCAGTTCTTCTATTATCCAATCGAGAGAGTCTTTCAGTTCTTTTGTCGCTTTTCTGTTTGTCGATATCTGTCTCGCTCTGGCCCCGTCGATGGCGGAGATCACCGCTGTCGCGACCTTCCTTGAATCCACTTCCTTGAAACGACCCTTTTCTATCCCCTCATCTATGATCTCAGAGACTATTTTTAGAATATGTTCGTCGTTCTGAGTTATCTGTTCTCTGAACTTTTCATTGTATGGAGCCTGTGATCTTACCTCCAAAAGAGCCGTGTGTAGGCTCATGGTCGTTTCTTCGTCACTGAGTCCAAAGAGCATGTTGTCTATCAAGCCGTTCAGCTTTTCGAGCGGATCATCTGTATCAGGCACCATATTCTCAGTGAAACCTTCCAAGAGGTATTCTATGAAGTGGGTTATCAGATTCTCCTTAGTATCGTAGTGGTAGTGGAAAGTGGATTTGCATTTATCCGACTCGGCCGCTATCTTCTGCATGGTAAGGTCCGCGTAGCCGTGTTTACAGAGAGCTCTGAAGATGGCTTTCATCGATGCTTCTTTGAATTCTTCTCGAACACTTTCGTCACTATGCATGTATTGACTGATTGGTCAGTCAGGTTTAAATAATTTACGGATGTATTCCAGCCAAGCATTATTTTGTAATAATGATAAATATTAACGGAACTATTTTATATATAACACCATATGGCTACATTTGGTGAATAATATGAGGAAATTAGCATCAGGAACAATCGTAATATTATTGATATGTCTGAGTTTTGTGAATATCTTTTCGATGAGCACAGTGGCTCTAAGACCGGATATAATCGATACTGACCCAATTACCGGAGACATTATGGGTGGAATGTATCTTTTCAGATGTACCGTCGTTGATTATGATGACGTAGATGATGTAGAATTGCGCATAGATGGGGGATTTGTTGGTTATATGACTAATGCCTCCT
>CAZFVW010000210.1:0-2967 GCA_964522285.1 uncultured Thermoplasmata archaeon
AAGTGAGTTGACGGACATATCCATACCTTCAACTATAAAAGACATAACGGGCCGAAGGATAAAACGGCTCTCTAAGGAACAAAAGAGAGTTCTGATGTATGCATCCATCATTGGTACTGATTTTGACTTCGAGGTTCTAGAACATGCCATGGACATGGATGTCGTCGAGCTTCTGGATATAGTAGACGAACTGGAAAACATCGGTATCATACACGAAAAAGAAGGTACAGATAGAGAGATCTACCGTTTTAACCACCTACAACTTCGTATGACTCTTTATGAAGATATGGGTAAAAGCAGGAAGAGGGTGCTACAGGGTAAGATAGGTGAATCTATCGAAGAGATCTATTCTGAAAATCTAGAAGATCATTATTATTCGTTGAGTAGACATTTCTATAAAGGTAAAAAATACAAAAAAGCCTACGAATACTCTAAAAAAGCAGGTGAAAAAGCTATCTCCAGTTTTGCCATAGAACAGGCTAGGGAACATCTAGACAGGGCGTTAAGATCACTTCGTAAGATACGAGATATCGAAGATAAAGATGAAAAAGAAAAAGACCTTCTATTGAAGATGGGTGAACTAGATTACGACAGCAGCTCTCTTGAAGACGGTAACAAGATCTACAACGAACTGATCGAACTCGCAGAGGTAGTAGGAGATAAAGAGGTTGAAGCTAAAGCATACCGAGATCTAGGGCATATACACAAGGAGATACAGGAATTCGAAGAATCTGAAAGATCTTTCGACGAATCGCTGAAGATATCTCAAGAATTAGATAACAAAGACGGCATAGCTGACTCCCATAGAGGATTGGGGTATATCCACTGGAGACGTGGAGAATTCGAGGAATCTATAGAACATTACGAGACCGCTATCAAGAACGCGAAGGATGCTAATAACCAGCGGGTTTTGGCTATAACTTATATCGAGATGGGGCTGGTTTACGCCCATAGAGGTGATCACGATCTTGCGATCCAGTATTTCAAACGTAGTTTACCCCCGCTCAAGAACCAGAATGCTTACAGAGAACTTTCCAGAGCATACAACGATATAGGCGACCAGTTCATGAAGAAGGAGGAGTGGGATACCGCCATCGACAACTTCGATAAGAGTATCGAATTCGCTCAGAAGATAGGCAACAAATCACTTGTAGGATGGGGTTATTTCAATAAAAGCGAAGCCCTTGCCAAAAGTGGTGATATAGATAGAGCAAAAGATTACATCGAAAGAGCACACCAGATAATGAAGAATTTGAATGATATGGTCGGCCTCTCAGCAGTTTACAAAAACTGGAGTCTTATATATTGGCTGGAAAAGGATTGGGACGAAGCTATAGACTACATAAATAAAGCGCTCGATACGCTTGAAAATCTTGACATACCCTTCACGAAAGCCGAATGTAGGTATCAACTAGCGAGGATCTACGAAGATAAGGGTGAGCCTGAAAAAGCCATCAAATACTTCAAGATAGCTCAAGATTCTTTCCTAAAGATGGAAGCTACACAGTTCTTAAGAAAGATAGAGGAAAAATTGAGTGAACTGGAAGATACGGACGATGAAAGCGATGACGATAAGGATGATGAAGATAATAAGGAAAAATAGATAGAAAAAGAAGGTAAAATGGTTTTAGAAGATTGAGTTTAGGTATATCTAAGGATATATCCAGTTTTCATCTACTTTTTTATAGTCTAGATATTCATCCTTTTCAAAGAATATGCCCAATTCTCGCTCAGCACTGCTTTCTGAATCTGCTGCGTGGATTATATTCCTGCTGATATCTATACCGAAATCCCCTCTGATCGTCCCTGGGACGGCTTCTTTCGGATCAGTTGCTCCTACGATCTTCCTGACCATGGATACAACCGAATCACCTTTCACTGCCATCACTACCACCGGTCCCGAGGTTATATAATCTAAAAGAGGTTGGTAAAAGTCCTTACCTTCGTGCTCAGCATAATGTTCTGCAGCGGTATCATCACTTATCTTCAACATCTTCAGTGAGACTATTAGAAGTCCTTTCTCTTCAAACCTATTGATTACTTCACCTATCAGGCCTCTCTGGACCCCATCAGGTTTTACCATAACGAAAGTAGATTCCAAGTTAAACACCTTCATCTATGCTTTCTTTTCTTTCTTTTTCTTCTTTTTGACTTTCTTTCTGGACTTCTTAGCTTCTTTCTTATGGTAAGTCTTCAAAGCCTTCTCCTGAGCGTGTTTCTGTGTCCATCGGGTCTCTCTTTCTTTTCGACCTAATTTGACCATGTTCTTTTCACATTTTCCAGAACAGAAGTCGAGTATCTGACCATCATTCTTGATCAGCATCTTACCCGTGCCCGGTTCTATCTTTTCTCCGCAAAAAGAACATTCTTTAGCTTCTACCATACTATCACCTTACACCGATACTCTTGGCTTCGCGGGCGGTCTCTCGGAGCATCAAAACATCTCCTTTCCTGACTGGACCCATTACATTACGTGTGATGATCCTTCCTTCATCCCTGCCTTCTAGAACTCTAACTTTTACCTGTGTAGCCTCACCGGTCATGCCGGTCCTTCCAACGAGTTCAACAACCTCAGCAGGTATACCTTCATATTCAGCCATTTAAGACTCCTCTTGATTTTTATAATACGTCTTTCAAATCTACTTTAGATCTGCCAAAGATTTCTGTAAATCTTCAACCATCTGTTCTCCTTTGCCCGGATCAGTTATAGCTACAGACGCTGTGTGTGTATCCAAACCAGCGGCAGCACCTAATTCTTGCTTTGCGGGAACGTATGCGTAAGCTACATCCTTCTCTTCACATAGTAAAGGCAGATGTGCGAGGATCTCTGGAGGGGTTACGTCTTCAGCCATAACTACCAACTTGGTTTCTCCTCTTTCGATCACCTTTGTTACTTCATTCGTACCTTTTCTGACTTTACCGGTATCCCTAGCGATCTCAACTGATTCGTACGCTTTATCGACTAGC
>CAZFVW010000211.1:0-2921 GCA_964522285.1 uncultured Thermoplasmata archaeon
GACCTATCCATAGCCATAGGTAAGTTCCGAAGGGAATTGAAAGATAAGATCGATGACGAAGATACCATCGAATGGCTCATGGAGAACTACCGCATCGATAAAGGATCGGCTCAGACCATAATCAGCTATTTCAAGGAGCAGTTAGGGTACGCGAAAGAACTGCCCACCGATGAAACTCTACTCCTGGAAGGTTACGAGGATCAGAACGGGAGACACAACATAGTTTTCCACGCCTGCTTCGGGAGGCGGGTCAACGACGCCCTTTCAAGAGCCTATGCATACCGTATCTCCAAGAGATACAACTGCAGCGCCAAGGTCTCGGTCACCGACGACAACTTCATGGTGTCCACGAAGAAAGAGATACCCATCGATCAAGTCGTGGGTCTGGTCGATTCGCAGAACATCGAGAAGATACTCAGAAGAGCCGTCAGGAACACCGAGATGTTCAAACAGCGGTTCAGGCACTGTGCCACGAGAGCACTGATGATACTGAGGAATTACAAGGGCAACGATATCGCGGTATCCAAGCAGAAGATAAGGTCGGGAAAGATACTGGAGACACTGAGAGAATACGAAGATCACCCGATAGTCAAAGAGGCTTACAACGAGATACTTTACCAGGTCTTGGATCTTAAGAACGCGGAAACCGTCCTTGAAAAGCTGGATAAAGGAGATATGAAGACCAAGACCATAGATTATTCCGACACACCTTCGCCATTCGCCCACAACGTCGTGATGATGGGTATCTCCGACGTTATAATGATGGAGGACAAGAGCGCTCTGTTAAGGCAGTTCCACCAGCGTGTTCTAGAAGAGGTCATACCGCCGGAGGAGATCGAGAAGTTCAAGTTCGAGAGAGAGGTGGTCGAGGACTACTACTTCCAAAAGAAACCGTCTTTCAGCTCCAAAGAAGAGATGTTGGACACCATAAGAACGATGCCGCCTATCCACGTCATGAAGCAGAGGGGTAGGAGCATATACAACTACACAGAAGTCCCCTTCGAAGAGGTGCTCTCATGGGGTAAAGAACTGTTGAACGAAGGTAAGATCCAGTCTGTCTGGGTCGGTGACGTTGAGTATGCAGCTTCAGAACATGTAGATAGGTTCTTATTATCCCAGGATCAGGGAGAGCAGCCGCACGGCAGCGCTCCGGTCCTCAACGCTTTAAAAGACGACTTCAAAACTAAGAAAGAGATCTATCGCGAGACCGATCTCAGACTCAAAGACGTCAGCAACATCATGCGGGAACTCGAGAGGAAGCGGCTGGTCAACAGGCGCGGTATAGACGAAAACGGCGATCACAAGTACGGACTTCTGGAAAAGAAAGACGTATCCATGGAAGCTGTCGAAGAGATAATCCTGGATTATCTCGAATACGAAGCTCCCAGGAGTCTAGAGGAGGTCGCCTATGCGTTAGATATCCCTGAAGATAGAGCACTCATGGCATTCAACAACCTCGTTGACAGGAACCAGGTCGTATCTGGAAAATTGGTGGTCGGGGAAGGAAAACAGTACATGCTACAGCAGGATTATCACAACCTCCGATTCCCGGGGAAAGTACACGTACCAGAGGAGAAAGTTTCCAACTACCTGGCCGAGAAGCAGTTCGGTAAGATCGATTCGATAGATGAGTATTTCGGGCGGTTCAGCGAGGCTAGTATGCCATTCGACGTTTTCCACAGGGTCAACGATTTCTCTCTCAAAGAATGGGAGGAGAAGAGGGATAACGGTGAGATAATCGAAGGAAGGTTCCTGAACGGAAGGGTCAGGTACATACGAGAAAAAGACGCTCAGATATTCACTGGAGCCTACAGAAGAGAGGGATTAACCGAAGATGAAGAAGACATCTTAAACCTTATCAAGGAACACGAGGCCAACACACTGAGGGAGATCAAGAAGGAGTCCAAGAAGAACAACCAAGCGATAAAAGAGATCGTCAAGAAGTTGGATAGGAATCTGTACATCTACAGAAAATATACAGGGGATGAGGGATGGAGCACAACGAACAATTACTTGGCGATGAACGTAGAACCCCTATCCTACGAGGAAGCGAAAGCAGAAGTGGTAGAACGTTTTCTGAAGGGCAACGGTCCGGTTTCGATAAGGGATATACGTTACCATACAGGGTTCCACGGTAGAGAAGTGGAATCCGTGCTCACAAGGATGATCCAGGAAGGATTAGCCACAAAAGTGAGGGTGGGATCGTCGAGGAGGGAACTCTATCTAAATTCCGACGAATTGGAGGAGCTGCAGTCTTCATCCAGCGACGAGTTGAACAAGATGAGGATACTCTCCCGAAAGGATCCTTACACCAGACCCATGTGGGCCGATATCTACTCCCGGTATGGTGACGACTGGGTGTTCCCGATAGTCAAAGACGGTAGGCTGATGGGTAGTGTCGAGAAGTGGAACATGAGCGGATGTATAGAGATAAGACATCTGGATCTTGATAGAGAAGAATTACTTCCTGAAGCTCTAGAAGCTGTAGAAGAGTTCATGGAGTTTCACGGGTTGGAAGGATACGATATTGTAAGGGTCAGGCATTACCAGAACCAGACCCCTGAAGACATAGATCGAGCGAAATTAGAGGTTTTCCAAGAGAAAGGATACACCCTGATACAGGATATGCTGGTTAAAGGGAATATAATCGAAGAAGTCTACGATAAGTATGATCTGCGGTCATACGTCCTCCAGAAACAAAAATTAGGTACTGATAAATATCCTAACGTGGAAAAAGCTATCGAAGGGATGAAGGGAGCAAGGTCGGATTTCGAGATCAGGGAGAGGACGGATAGGTTCTTCTCGATCGATTGGATGTACAAGCGGGGCAAGGTCGGCAAGGGGAAGATGATACCCCCCTACCTAATGTACGCATACCCCTCTCAGATAGCTGTGTATAGGAAGGCAAAAGACATGGAGAT
>CAZFVW010000212.1:0-2881 GCA_964522285.1 uncultured Thermoplasmata archaeon
CAACTATTATCGGGATCAATCCGCCCCCTACGTTGATATTTAGAAGCGATTGCTCAGAAACAATCAAAGGTACATCAGCTATCATGCCGAACAAAGAACCTACTAAAATCATGCCAACTTCAGATTTACCAAAGCCCGTTTCTTCTAAAAAATTTCTCTTGTGCATGAAAAATATGAAAAGACCCGCAGCTAGAACCGGCAGCATGATTATGTACGTAGTCGTGCTCAAAATTGTTTTTAAAACCAAAGTTATCGACCTTAACGGATAGTATCCAACGAGAAAGAACCCATAGATATACCGCTCTTACTAGATGTGTATTGGATCCAATCTCTAGTTTGTACATCTCCAAGCCCTGATACCCTTAAATATGTCTTCAGTTGATCAGATTTGAACTCTATCTCACCATCCATCATGTGACCTAACATGGATATGTCCTGCTCGCTGTGCATACCTTTTTCAAGGGTGTAAAGCGCCACTGCATTATCTCTTTTCCTTCTCCCGGCGAATGGCTGTAAACTCCTGAAAGTAGTTTCGGTGTTCAGATAAGCGATGATCGTTGAAACCGACTCGAATGCCATACGGTAGTAACGATGCTTCTTGTTTATCTCAACTATAAATTCTTCAACAGCATCATTGATGGCCTGAACGTCAGACTGGTTCTCTATATATTTGACATGTTCCTTCTCCTTCATATCTTCGTTCATCTCTCCCATGCTCATGGAATATGCGTCTACGTAATAAACGAGGCCTCTAAGTTCATATTCTTCATATGTCGGTAAGACGAACTTCATCTCTTCCCGTATCTTATCTATAGTTTGATCAGTTATTACCCATAAAGCAGGTATACCTTTCTCGATACCCTCTGCCATGAAAGAGTTTATCATGATTTTCTTTCCAACGTGGGGCGGCCCATATATAGAGACATTAGAACCGAGTGGTATACCTCCTAAAAGAAGATCATCCAGCCTACCGGTTCCTGTCTTCGCCTTCTCCTGTTCTATCTCCTGTAATATCTCTTCCTGTCTTTCCTCGAGTTCTTCGTCTATCATGTCCTCTTCTCGAGCTCTTAGTTCCCTTTCTTTCTGTTCGATGTATTTCTCCTTGGCTTTCATCTCTCTTTCTTTAGAATCGATCTCTTTCTGAAGATCTTCCAATCTTCTCATCTTTTCTTTCTCAGTTGTATTACCGAATTCCTCTCTTAATGCCGCCAATTCTTGCCTTTCCTTCTTCATAACCTCTTCTCTGTGCCTTAGGTCCTCCTCTCGATCGTTCAGTTCATCCTCCTTATACTGCATCTTTTCCTTGAAGTCCTTCAATTCGTCTTCCTTGAAACTCAGATCGTCTCTAAGATCCTGGATCCTTTCGTTCTTCTGCTGTATCTCTTCTTCTTTACTTTCCAGTAACTTTTCTTTCTCTTTCAATTCGGAAAGTATCTCATCATCTTCTATATCTTGGTAATCGCCAGAGGATTTCATCGCATCTATCTTAGATTCTAGTTTCTGATTTTTCTCTCTAAGAGATTCCAATTCTTCATTTGCGACCGCCACTTGACCTTCTTGTAATGTAGCTCCGCCAGATCCTCCACCTGTTGGATTCTTCATCTTCTGAGCCTTCAGGTATTTTAACATGGCTACGCTACCCTGCTTGATCTCCTCCATCTCGTCCAGGATGGACTCCCGTTCTTCCCTGAGTTCACCTACTTGTGAAGATAGATGATCAACTTTTTCTCTCAGTTCTGCATTTTCCTCAACTATCGATTCTGCATCGAAGTCCCCTGTTTCTATCTCTTCTAACCGTTTCTCGAACTCTTTCTTTAGGTTCTGCGCCTCATCCATCTTCTCTTCGAGTTCCGTCTTAGTTTCTTCTATCTTCTCTTCTTTCTCGGCTATCTCCTCTTCTAGAAATTCCCTCTCTTCCTCAA
This sequence comes from uncultured Thermoplasmata archaeon, assembly GCA_964522285.1. Classification (GTDB taxonomy): domain Archaea; phylum Thermoplasmatota; class Thermoplasmata; order Halarchaeoplasmatales; family Halarchaeoplasmataceae; genus CAZFVW01. Next base: position 1,923 of record CAZFVW010000212.1, read on the forward strand.
AACTCTCTTCTCCCAGCCATCCCGAAAAAGAATCTTTCTCCCCACTCAACCATGCCTTAAGGTCGCCGTAATCCTGCTCGTCATCTTGTGAAACCTGTCGCTTACCTTTTTTCCCCTTCGATTTTGTGCCCTTTTCTTTTGCTTCCTCTATCTCATCTGTGAGTAATCCACCTAGATCTTTATCGCTGTCTCCTGTCAGCCATTGTGCTAATTCATCATCTCCGTCAGAACTTTCGTTTTCGTTTGGATCTTCATCGTCTTCTCGTTCTTTAGTTATCTGTTTCACTTCCTCTTTGAGCTTTTCTGCTTTTTCTTCGTCCAATCCATCTATCTCAAGGAGTTTCTCGGTGGTCGTTTGAGCCAGTTGTCCGATCTCGGTAAAACCTGCATTTATCAAAACCCCGGCTAGGTTCTCATCAACCATGGAAACTTGCTGGAGCTCCTCTGATATCTTATCCGTCTCGGATTCTGATAGAGTGGATGCTAACGCCTCGGCACTCTGTTTATCCTTTTCCGCGTAACTTCCATTCGTGCTTCCAGCCATATCAACACGATTTAATCCGGCAGTGAATTACCTACTGAAGTGAGAAAAAGATTACTCGTTATAAATCTTTTTATTGTTTTTTCTCACGAAGATAGGGACAACATCACTACTTGTTTAGCCTATGTAAATATAAAGTTTTCCCTAAGTCTATTTAAGCGTTGCGGTCATTAACTAAGAAATCATCGACCTTATCGTACAATTTTTTCACTAAAAACGGACCCAACAGCCAAAGAGGTAGGATGACAATAACCCCTTCTACTCTTAGGGTAACCAATATGAATACGGATATGATACCGAAAACTACGCTTATGAAAGCGGTCATAAAGTGTATCTTTTTCACGAGTAATCATGTCTAGCCTAGTTTATATCATTTTTCTTTCCTGGCCTTTAGGCGACAAAGTAATATACATCGAAA
>CAZFVW010000213.1:0-2879 GCA_964522285.1 uncultured Thermoplasmata archaeon
CCCTAGCCGCAGTAACTCAGTTTGGGAGAGTGTCGCACTGAAGTTGCGAATGTCGCCGGTTCAAGTCCGGCCTGCGGCACTTTTATCTTTTTATTCCTTTACCATATACCATGCGATAAAGGATAGGCCGACACCTGTTAAAGTGGTAGATGAAGCGGCGATCACTACTCCGTTCCCCATAAGTGCGGTTACCATCATTATCAAAAATCCGATCAGACCGACACCCATACCTATTTTTAAGAACAACTCACCTTTCTCAACCTCTTGCTTCTTTCCGATCCATATTCCGCCAAGGATCACAAGGAGTCCACCGAAGGAAGCCAGTAGCATTAGTGCCGTGAATGCAAGAGCTATAGCTTCTGAATCATAATTTTCTAGAACAGCCTGTTTCAAAGATTCAAAAGTAGAAACACCGGCTCCGCCGGATATTAGAAGTAAAACACCTGAGATGATCGCCAGGTACATTATTTTTTTATAAAAGTCCTCGCTATATTTAAGTTTAGATTCCTCCATAGTGATCACTCTACAATACACTTCCATGATATAAAATTTTTTATAAACTGTGCACGGAATTCATTTAGATCTTATAAATATTCTAGATAAACCACAAGATTAAAGCGTATCCAAGTGTTAGTGGGTCTGATAAAGTGTACTTGACGAGAGAGGAGGAGAGGAAGCTAGTAGGCGAAGAAGGTCCCAGCGCAGCCAAGGCCATGGAGATATTGGTGGCGCTGGGTAAGATCTACGATGCGGATAAACTGATCCCCATAGAGTCGGCCCAGATCGCCGGCGTATCTTACAAGACCATGGGCGATGCAGGATTAGAATTCATCGAAGACTTTTCAAAGAGTGCTCAGGTCAGTGTAAGATCTATGATGAACCCGGCAGGTATGGACCTGGAAAAAAATGGTGTCGAATCCGACGATTTCCGGGAGAAACAGCTTCGATTGGTGAAAGCTTACAGCAGTATGGGCATAGAGGTTTCTTGCACATGCACGCCTTACCTGGTCGGAAACCGTCCCGGGAAGGGAACACATCTGGCATGGAGTGAAAGCTCGGCCGTATCATTCGCAAATTCTGTTCTAGGAGCTAGGACCAACCGAGAAGGCGGACCTTCAGCTCTGATGGCCGCTGTTATAGGTAAAACACCTAATTACGGATTACATATCAAAAAGAATCGAGCCCCGGATGTTATCTTCGAAGTGGATCATGATGCACCACCTGCCCTATTGGGATATCTTGTGGGAAGGGAAACAGGAGATAGGATACCTTATTTCAAGGGTATAAAACAGGATGAAGACGGTCTCAAATCTTTAGGTGCCGCCATGGCGGCTACGGGTTCTGTTGCTTTGTATCATGTAGAAGGGGTTACACCGGAATATGATGACTTCACTTTGGACGGATCGGAAAGAGTCCATGTCGGGAAAGACGATATCCAAGAGGTGAAAGACGAACTCATCAACGATCTCGAACCGGATGTGATAGTGATAGGTTGCCCACACCTTTCCTCTGAAGAGTTGGATCGTGTAGCGGATATACTGAAAGGTAAGAAAAGAAAGGACGGGCCAGACCTTCTTGTTTATACCAGCAGGAAGGTCAAGGAGGATAATCCTAAGGCCGTTTCGACGATCGAAAAGTATGGCGACGTGATATCGGATACCTGCATGGTAGTGAGCCCCTTGGAAGAGAAGTATTCTACAGCAGCTACAAATTCAGGCAAAGCCGCAGCTTACTTACCTAAATTAGCACATCAGAAGGTAAGGTACGCTGATCTAGAGACGTTGCTGGAGATGATAGAGTGATACTCAAGGGAAGAGGTATCTCAGGCGGAAAAGCGGAGGGAAGAGTTGTAAAAATAGATGACACTATCTCTTTTTTAGGAGATGTCGACCCGGAAACTGGAGAACTTTACAGCGGTGAAAATATATCCGATTCTATATTCGTTTTTACCGGCGGAAAAGGCAGCACGGTGGGTTCTTACGTTATATACCAACTCAAGAAGAACGGCACATCTCCCAAAGCAATGGTCAATCAGAGGACGGAGACCATAGTAGCTACAGGGGCGATAATCTCTGAGATACCGTTGGTCGACGGTATCCCATTGGAGCTTATAGAAGATGGTGATGATGTTGTTGTAGACGGTGACAGCGGCGAGGTAAACCTAGTCAACGTGGGATCTGTAGATGTTGTAACCGCGTTCTTAGTTAAAGACGGTAAAGTTTTGGTCGTTCAAAGAGGAGAAGATGTTGGAAGTTTCAGGGGCAAGTGGTCGGCGATATCAGGATATCTAGAAGAGAAAGACCCGTACGATCAAGCTCTTAAGGAAGTTGATGAAGAAACAGGTCTTGATGTTAAGAAGATCTCGAAGGGCGAACCCGTTCTAGCGCGAAGTGAAGATAAAGTATGGAAAGTGCACCCCTTCATCTTGGAAACCGAGGGCGAGCCCGAGTTGAATTGGGAGAACGTTAGATACAAGTGGATCGAACCAGAAGATATCAAAGAGATGAAAACCGTCCCAAAATTATGGGAAGCTTACGAGTCCGCGAGGAGAGAAAGATGAAAGTGAAAACAAAAGAAGGAATAGTAGATATGCGTGCGGTTTGGATGGAAGACGACAAGGTGAAGATGATAGACCAGAGGTACCTTCCCGGCGAATTGAAGTATTATGCTGCAGAAGATTATGAAGATGTAAAGAGATCTATCAAAGATATGATGGTCAGAGGTGCTCCAGCTATAGGTGTGACCGCCGCTTACGGTATGGCACAGGCTGCAGTGCAGGAAAAAGATCTGGAAAAGGCGGCTGGAACTATCAAGTCCGCTAGACCCACGGCTTACGATCTATTTTACGCCGTGGATTACATGATGGATAATATGGGAGA
>CAZFVW010000214.1:0-2842 GCA_964522285.1 uncultured Thermoplasmata archaeon
CATTCAGATTCTCTTTACCTAGATTATCGTCTATGGCACTGCTGGCGTTGAAACTTACCTGAGTCCCGACCTCTGTTTCCACATCATCTTGAACTATGCTGACACCAGTTGGATAATCATTATCTGTCACGGATAGGGAGTACGATTGATTATTCCATGTATCGTTCATATCCGACGAGATTATCGTATAAGCTAATTGGGTAGCATTGCTCCAAACGTTAACATTATAAGAATATACTTCGGTAGTTGAATTGTAGCTGGGCGTTACGGTGTTTGAAGTAGTATAACCCTCATAAGATGTAAGAGAATAAGACAGCTCGCTGTTTTTTATATCGAATAGATTTGGTGTCAGCGTCCAATCTATCTCTAGATTCTCCCCTGTAGTCGGGTTCCCTGGAGAATGATTAATAGAAGGCCCAGATCCGTCGAATGTTCTACTCAAATAGGCCCAATTATTGGAAGTATCGTTAGCGGCTATAGTATAATCGAACCTGGTCGCATTGGCCCATATAAAAACATCGTAATAATATGTGTCCGGGGAGTTGTAGTTCATCGGCACGATATAATTTTCACTGTATGAACCATTGTAGATAGTGTAATCAAGATATACTGTATCGACACCATCTCTATTATCGGTTACACTGGCTTCGATACTGTAAGTCTCCCCTCTTAAACAGTCGTCGATAACATTTTCAATTACCATAGGTCCGTCATTATCGATTATATTTGATATCGTATAAGTGGAGGTAGAGTTGGTTTCATCGTTCCAGTTTGTAGCCGATATGTAATAATCTATACTAGATGCATCGCTAGGCACATTGATAGTATATTCATAATAATCTTGATTAACATTATACATAGAATTACTCGTCCAACTCGTAGTGTTCGCTTTCCAATTTAGTGTGACTGAACTTATAGCCCAACTATCATCAGTAACAGTGGCATTGAAAGTGAACGGGTCTCCAGTAGAAGGTGTACCAGCGGTATTGTCTGTTATATCTGGACCACTAGCACCGGCTACCTCCGGTATCTGAAATACAGCCACCATACTGCTTAAAACTATCAACAACGCTAACGCTAAACTTTTCAGCTTCTTATATTTCCTCATACTTATACAATCCTCCAGGGTTTTGCAAATTCAAGATTTTCAAATCATTTCCCGAGTGAAATTCAGAAATGTAGAAGACTTTATAAAACTTTTGATTAAAGAAAAATCATAAAAAAAGGGGTTTTTAGTTGAAGGCAAGACCAAGCTATCTATTTTTCTACTTCTCTTTCTTCTCCTTCAACTTCTCTGTCAACAGCGGTATTATTTCTTTCAGATCTCCGACGATACCGAAGTCCGCCATGTCGAATATCGGTGCGTTCGGATCTTTGTTCACGGCGATGATGTATTCCGAACCGCGTATCCCTACTTTGTGCTGAATAGCTCCGGAAACACCACAGACCATGTACAATTCTGGAGATATCGTTTTACCGCTTTGACCGACCTGTTTGGATTTCGGCATAACATCCTCTTCTACGATCGGACGGCTGCAGCCAACGGTACCACCTAGTACATCGGCTAGATCCTGTAAGATCTTGAAATCTTCCTCGCCACCGACACCACGTCCGCCGGCGATAACGATATCAGCTTCTTCAACGGATATCTCACCGGTTTCTTCCGGCTCCAGTACCTCTAGTACTTCTGTCTTGATGGCATCCTTATCGACTTTAACGTGCTCTTCCACGACTTCCGCTTCCCTGCTCTCGTCGGGTTCCATGGGGTGCATGACATGCGGTCGAACCGTTGCCATCTGGGGTCTCGTGTTCGGACATATTATATCCGCCATGACGTTCCCGCCGAAAGCCGGTCGTGTCTGCTGTAGAACTTTGTTACCTTCGACCTCTTCGATGCAAAGTCCGGTACAATCCGCGGTCAAACCCAACGCGAGATGACCTGCAACTGAAGGCGCTAGATCTCTTCCAAGATGAGTAGCACCGTAGATGAAAACACTCGGTTTATATTTCGATATCAATGTTGTGAGAGCCGTAGTGTAAGCTTCGGTGGTATAATTCTCGAACACTTCATCGTCGACCACGTAAACTTTCTCAGCACCATACGCAGCCAACTCATCGACAAGATCACCGACTTCGTGACCGATAAGCACTGCACAGAGTTCTTCACCGAGGTCATCGGCTAGTTCTCTGCCCTTACCCAACAATTGTGGTCCCGCCGGCCTGAGTTCGCCTTTGTGCTGTTCGGCGAAGACCCAAACGCCTTCGTATTCTGAGAAATCAGCCTTCTGAGCCTTCAAAACTGGCTCGATGGCATCAACTGGACAGGCAGCGACACAAGCGCTGCAGGAGATACATTTCTCCTCTTCAAGTACCGCCACTCCGTCTTCCATGTATATCGCATCGGTGGGACAGACCTTCACACACTTCTCACAGCCGATACACTTCTCCTCGTCGATCTCGATCACATTATCCCCTCCTCTTCGAAGTAATCTAGGAGTTTTTTAACGGCGACCTCTGCCTTATCTTCAACGATGATACCTTCGCCCTTAGGAGGAGGCGAATAGGTCTTCATCACCACACTCTCTGAACCGTCAAGACCGTACTCGTCTTCATCGCCACCAAGGTCTTCATAGGTCCACTCTTCCAGCGGTTTCTTCTTAGCCTTCATGATGTCCCTGATGTTCGGGATCTTGGGCTCGAAACCCGGTGTCGGCATACAAGCAACTACTGCAGGAAGCGAAGACTTCATCCTCACGAAGCCTTCGTCGGTCTCTTTCTTCACTATTATATTTTCTTCATCCACTTCTTCGATATCGGAAACGAAGGTGATCTGCGGGATCCC
>CAZFVW010000215.1:0-2820 GCA_964522285.1 uncultured Thermoplasmata archaeon
GACGTTGAAGTACGATTTTAAAGTAACAGAAAACCTTGAGGAAGATGAAGATATCGTTCACGCGTTCTTATTGAAAGATTATAGAGATGTCGACTTCGAAGTAGAGATCGATGGAGACCGATTGGATATAACCTTAGCTGAGGACTGCAAATACGATCAGAACTGGTTCGTCGGGAAGTACAGGGTCATCGGAGACCTCAGAAAGCATCTTGATTTCAAAACCATCAGGTTCATAGAAGAGTACTCTCAGGAAGAAGAGGAAACCGAAGAAGAATCTGAAGGTGAAGAAGCGGAAGGCGCCGAGACAGAGGAAGTTGAAGACGTATCTGAAGAGGAACCTGAAGAAGACGACGAAGAACCAGAAGACGAGGAATAGGTAGTTTTTCCAAACCATTTTTTTCTTTTCTTATTCCATTAACCTTTTATCCAAGCACCTTTTAGAGTTATCTGAACACAGATGAAGATGACCTACCAGCAGATGATATTGATATTCATACTAGTAGCTTTGATGTTCTTCACGATCAATTGGTATTTCCCTAACTATGGACCGCTGGTGACCATGGGCGGGATGATCACGATATTTATCATCTTCAAGATCAGGCAGAGTATGAGCGGTGGGAAAGAAAAGGAAGATTGAAGTTTTTTCGTCAACCCTCGAAAATATAAAATTTTATTAGCGGGCTTTACCAAAAATCCCATCGGATTTTTCTTTGCCCTCGAAAATATAAAATTTTCTACGGGCGTGGGGGGATTCGAACCCCCGGGCTACAGCTTAGGAGGCTGTCGCCATATCCAGACTAGGCCACACGCCCTATGAGGTTAAATGGTTTTTAAGACATATCCAGACTATATTCAAAGGCTCTTTTGAGGCTTTGAATGTGCAGGGAAGATTTCTCTTCCCCGTAATATTAGAGGGCATTTGTTTGTTCAACGGCCTCTAATGTGCGGGGAAAACTTGTTATTCCCCGAAATATTCAAAGGCTCTTTTGGAGGCTTTGAATGTGCGATGAATACTTTTATCGCAAGGCCACACGCCCATATGTTATTTATTATGATGAGGTTAGTCCTCATACAATTATTTATTATTTAGGTAATACGTTTCGAGATTCGTTTCATCTTTCGATTTTTTCTCAAGAGATATTAATAATAACTACTCTACAATAAACATGATATTAGAAAAGAAGGTTGAGCGGGAATTTGAGAATGATGTGGTAGAAAAAAATGAAGTCTTTTGCCCACTATGTGGGAAGGAGATAGATCATCTATTAGGTCATCTCCAGAATAATCACAATTGGAATCCTTGGAACGAAAAAACACTGAAAAATAAGATATTCGAACGGTAGAGATGAAAAGCGATGTTGATTTCGAAACGAGATCTGACATTTGGATTACAGCTATTAAAGAGTGTAGCTAATTAAAGTAGTGATAAAATGGAAAGCTATAACGTGGTTAAAGAAATGGGTAATCTTCCAGATGTAGAAAAAAATTCGATAAAATTTTTGAGCCTATACATACTGATATCGGGGATCGCTCTGGGATTGTTCATGATGCACCTACTAGGATCCATAGTCGGGTTCGGGATAGGATTGAACGCACTGGTGTTCTCCGGATCTAGTTGGATCATCGGTTCGGTGATGATAGTTGAAGAAGAATAATAAGTGGGCCCGGCAGGACGAACCAATTTCATCAGAAATTGGTGAGTCGCAGGAACCTGGTTCCTGCTTACAACAAATCGTCTACGATTTGTGAGCGAGAGGAATCTTGATTCCTCGTATTTTCAAATCCGTAGGGCGCATGAACGAAGTGAAATGGGCTTAACCAAAAATACTTGTGTATTTTTCGTAAGCCAACTAAAATAAAAAAATTTTAGTGTCCCCGGCAAAAATTGGGGAAAGAAGATGAATACCCCTACAGCGAACAGCTCGGGAAAGCACAAGCCGGAAGTACGAAAATCGTACATTTCGGACATTCGCCAGTAGGGGTGATGGGCCCGGCAGGATTTGAACCAACGACCATCTGGTTATGAGCCAGACGCTCCACCAGACTAAGCTACGGGCCCAGTGGGAATCTGCGAATTGATTTATTATATTTAAGATTGGTGGATTTTAGAGTGGGCCGAGGCGGATTCGAACCGCCGATCTTCGCCTTTCTTACCGCTGTGAACAGCGGAGCTGATGAGCGGAACAAGTTCCACTTCATCCTCGAAAACTTTCAGTTTCCTGCGGATGTAAGGGCGACGTCATAACCCCTAGACCACCGGCCCATGAGCGAGTGGTAACGACTGAGCGGGGCGGTGGTGAGTTAGAAGCTTTGCTTCTGACGGACCACCGGCCTTGAACAAAGATATATCGTTTATGATATCAGAAAACTCCTTCCCGATATCCAACCGTTCCAATCAGTCAATATGTAAAATGCCTAGAAAAACCGAGATTATATAATCCTTTTGACTCCAAACCCCCAAACTCTTACAAAAAATAATTATATAAGCCATAGATACAGAAATGGTGCTTTTAAGATGATAGAAATTAGGTTTCATGGAAGAGGCGGACAGGGTGCGGTAACCGCATCCGAGTTTCTGGCTCGGGCAGCCTTCGAAGAGGGTAACGATGTTCAGTCGTTCCCCATGTATGGTGTGGAGAGAAGAGGTGCACCCGTGACCGCTTTCACCAGAGTGGATAGCAAAGCGGTGAGGAACAAGGCAAAGATCCACGAGCCCGACGTCGTTATCGTGATGGATATGGCTCTTTTGGACGCTGTCGATGTAACAGAGGGACTAACTCCCGAGGGTAAAGTTATCCTTAACTCGGGTAAATCACCGGA